>JAGNPA010000113.1 GCA_017989885.1 Aquabacterium sp. | reverse complement strand
GTCTTGCCCGAACCCGTGGGCCCGATCAGCAGGATGTTGCTCTTGGCCAGCTCGACGTCGGCTTTCTTGCCTTCGCCATGGCCCATGTGCTTGAGGCGCTTGTAGTGGTTGTACACCGCCACCGACAAGGTGCGCTTGGCGCGGTCCTGCCCGATCACGTACTGATCGAGGCTGGACTTGATCTCGGAGGGCACCGGCAGGTCGCTTTTGGCCGGACGAGATTGTTCGGCCTCGGCCGCCACTTCATCACGGATGATGTCGTTGCACAGCTCGATGCACTCGTCGCAGATGAAGACCGACGGGCCGGCGATGAGCTTTTTCACCTCGTGCTGACTCTTTCCGCAGAAAGAGCAGTACAAGATTTTGTCGCTGGAAGAGCCTTTTTTATCGGGCATGTTGCGGGCCTGTCAAAGTGGAGGCAAGGTGGGATCGACGCATGATAAGACAATTGGGCCGGCAAGCCAGCCCGTGCCTCAAGCGCGCTTGTCGATCACCTTGTCAATGAGTCCGTAGGTGGCAGCCTCGTCGGCTGACATGTAGTAGTCGCGCTCGGTGTCGTTCTGGATCTTGTCCAGCGGCTGGCCGGAGCGATCGGCCAGGATCTTGTTGAGTTGCTCGCGGGTCTTGAGGATCTCGCGGGCGTGAATCTCGATGTCCGTGGCCTGACCTTGTGCACCACCCAGAGGCTGGTGAATCATGATCTTGGAGTTGGGCAGCGCGAAACGCTTGCCCTTCTCGCCCGCGGCCAGCAGGAAGGCGCCCATCGAGGCGGCCATGCCCATGCACAGCGTCGACACGTTCGGCTTGATGAAGTTCATCGTGTCGAAAATGGACATGCCGGCACTCACGCTGCCACCGGGCGAGTTGATGTAGAGCGAGATGTCCTTGTCGGGGTTCTCACTCTCGAGGAACAGCAACTGGGCCACGACGAGGTTGGCCGTCTGGTCATTGACGGGGCCGACCAGAAAGATCACGCGCTCGCGCAACAGGCGGCTGTAGATGTCGTAGGCGCGCTCACCACGGCCCGATTGCTCAATGACCATGGGCACCATGCCCAGGTTTTGAATGTCCAGTGCGCTCATGTGCTTCCTTCAGTCAGGGCACCCCGTTGACGGGATGCCGCAGATGTGTATGTCGATTGATTATGACGTGCAAAAAAGCCGACTCGCGGAGGAGGAATCCCGTCGTCAGCGCGAATCGATTTTCCGTTGTTTGCACGCACAGTCAGGCGCAGGCTCTGGAAAGCCCTTCAAAACAAAGGCACCTGCCCCCGTGAAGGATGCAGGTGCCTTGCCTGCCTTGCATCACCTGAAAAAGGCGACGCAACGGCGGGAGTGCGTGCCGGATCAGGCGCCTTGCTGGCCCATCAGCTCTTCGAACGACAGAGCCTTGTCGGTGACCTTGGCCTTGGACAGGATGAACTCGGCCACGTTGCTTTCGATCACGACGGCTTCGACTTCGGCCATGCGCTGACGGTCGCTCATGTACCAGGCGACGACCTGAGCGGGCTGCTCGTAGCTCTGTGCCAGCTCTTCGATGTGGGCTTGCAGTTGCTCGGGCTTGGCTTGCAGGTTGTTGGCCTTGACCAGCTCGGCCACAGCCAGACCCAGACGCACGCGACGCTCAGCCTGGGGCTTGAACATCTCGGCAGGGATCGGGGCCTTGTCGGCGTCGGGGATGCCACGGGCCTTCAGGTCGGCGCGGGCGCCTTCGAGCAGGCGGTCGGTTTCGGCATCGACCAGGGACTTGGGCAGGTCAAAGTCGACCGCCTTCAGCACGGCTTCCATGGCGGCAGCCTTGTTGCGGGCAGCGACGCGGAACTTCACTTCACGCTCGAGGTTGCGCTTGATGTCGGCGCGCAGGGCGTCAAGGGATCCGTCGGCCAGACCCAGGCTCTTGATGAACTCTTCGTTCAGCTCGGGCAGTTGCTGGGCTTCCACCTTCTTGACCGTGACCAGGAAGTCGGCTTCTTTGCCAGCGACGTCCTTGCCGTGGTAGTCCTCAGGGAAGGCCAGCGGGAAGGTCTTGGAGTCGCCGGTCTTCATGCCGCGCACGGCCTTTTCGAACGCTTCGAGCATCTGGCCTTCGCCGACCAGGAACTGGAAGCCTTCGGCCTTGCCGCCTTCAAAGGGCACGCCGTCGATCTTGCCTTCGAAGTCGATGGTGACACGGTCGCCATCGGCTGCGCCTTCGGCAGCGGGACGCTGGGCGAAGGTACGGCGTTGCTTGCGCAGGATCTCGACGGTGCGGTCAATGGCGGCGTCGTTGACTTCGGCGGTGGCGCGCTCGACTTCAGCAGCGCTCAGGTCGCCGATGGTCACTTCGGGATAGACCTCGAAGGTGGCGTCGAACTGCAGCTGGCCTTCAACGGGGCCGCCCTCTTTTTCAGAGATGCTGGGCTGACCGGCCACGCGCAGACCGGCTTCTTGAGCGGCCTTGGCGAATGCAGCGCCGAGTTGGTCGTTGACGACCTCGTACTGCACAGAGTAGCCATAGCGCTGGGCCACGACGTTCATGGGCACCTTGCCGGGACGGAAGCCGTCGGCCTTGGTGGTGCGAGCCAGCTTCTTGAGGCGGGCGTCGACTTCGTTCTTGAGGGCGTCGGCTGCCAGCGACAGCGTGATGCGGCGCTCCAGCTTGTCGAGGGTCTCCACGGTGATAGCCATGTTGTGAACTCTCAGTATGAGTAAGAAATGAATGTGTCTGGTGCGCGGGGGGGGACTCGAACCCCCACACCATTGCTGGCGTCAGGACCTAAACCTGGTGCGTCTACCAATTTCGCCACCCGCGCCTAGACTGTGAAAAAGTTTGGCCACCTTCAGGCGGCCAAACTGGCTGAATTGGTCTGAACCGTCGATTCTAACGCGGCTCAGACCCTGTTTGAGACACGCTCAAGTTGGGGTGGTTTCCGGACGCTTCACGCGGAACCAGGCGGCGTACATCGCGGGCAGGGCCAGCAGGGTCAGCACGGTGCCCACGATCAGCCCCCCCATGATGGCCACGGCCATCGGCCCCCAGAAGATGCTGCGGCTCAGCGGAATCATCGCCAGCACGGCGGCGGCGGCTGTCAGCACGATGGGACGGAAGCGTCGCACGGCGGCCCCGACCACCGCATCCCAGGCGGGCATGCCCACCGCACGGTCCTTCTCGATCTGGTCGATCAGGATGACGGAGTTGCGCATGATCATGCCCATCAGCGCGATCACCCCGAGCAGAGCCACGAAGCCGAAGGGACGGTTGAGCACCAGCAAGGCCATGGCCACACCGACGATGCCCATCGGGCCGGTGAGGAAGACCAGCACGGCACGTGAGAAGCTCTGCAGTTGCAGCATCAGCAGCGTGAAGATGATGAACAGCATGACCGGCAGGTTGGCGAAGATCGAACCCTGGCCCTTGCTGCTTTCTTCGATCTCACCGGCCTGCACCACGCGCGAGCCCGTGGGCATGCGCGACTGCAACTCCTTCATCTTGGGCCACAACACGGCGCTGACCGTGGGGCCCTGGATGCCCTTGCGCACTTCGCCTTGCACGGTGATGGCGAAATGCCGACCATCGCGCCACAGCACGCCCGGCTCCCACACCAGCTTGGGCTTGGCCACCTGCAGCACCGGCACCATGCGACCGGTGGCCGTGGGCACATAGGCATTGTCCAGCGCTTCCAGGGTCAGGCGCTCCGATTGCGGGGCGCGCAACACGATGTCGATGAGACGGTCGCCTTCACGGTACTGCCCCACGGTGGCACCGGACGTCAGGATGCGGCTGGCCTGGGCCAGGGACTGGGAGCTCACGCCCAGCGCCCGCGCCTTGTCCTGATCGACTTCCAGGCGAATGGCCTTGACCGACTCGTTCCAGTTGTCATTGACGCCATGCATGTCGGGGTGGGCCCGCATGATGGCTTTGGCCTCTTCGGCGAACTGGCGCAGGGTGTTGACGTCTTCCCCCACGATGCGGAACTGCACCGGATAGGGCACCGGCGGCCCGGATGGCAACAACTTCACGCGGGCGCGCAGCTCTGGAAACTCCTCAGCCAGCATCCCGGGCAAAGAGGCCAACAGGGCGCTGCGCACGTCCAGATCCTTGGGCAAGACCACCATCTGGCTGACGTTGCTCTGCGGGAAGATCTGGTCCATGGGCAGGTAAAAACGCGGCAGGCCCGAGCCGATCCAGGTGCTGACCGAGACCACGCCCGCCTCTTTCATGAGGCGCTGTTCCACGCGTCGACCCATGTCCTCGGTGGCGTCAAAGCTGCTGCCTTCAGGCAACCACAGCTCGACCAGGATCTCAGGACGGTTGGAATCGGGGAAGAACTGCTGCTGCACCTTGCCCATGCCCAGCAAGCCCAGCACCAGTGAGCCGATGGTCAGCCCGATGGTGATCCAGCGGTGCTCGACGCACCAGTTGACCGTGGCCTTGAAGCGGCTGTAGAACGGCGTGTTGTAAAGATCCTCGCTGCTGCCGTGGGCAATCTTGGGCTTGGTTTTGAGCAGCTGCTGCCCCAGGTAGGGCACGAAGTACACGGACACGATCCACGAAATCACCAGGGCGGCAGCCGTGACGGCGAAGATGGCGAAGGTGTACTCACCCGTGGCGGAGTTGGCCATGCCAATGGGCAGGAAGCCGGCTGCGGTGATGAGGGTGCCGGTCAGCATGGGCATGGCGGTGATCTCGTAGGCCGCCGTGGCCGCACGCACCTTGTCGTAGCCCTCTTCGAGCTTGTGCACCATCATCTCGACGGCAATGATGGCGTCGTCCACCAGCAGGCCCAGCGCGATGATGAGCGCGCCCAGCGAAATCTTGTGCAGGCCCACGCCCCAGTACTTCATCACGAGGAAGGTGACCGCCAGGACCAGGGGAATGGCGATGGCCACCACCAGGCCCGGCCAGACATCCAGGCGCCAGGGCCGGGTGTGCAGGCCCAGACTCAGGAAGCTGACGGCCAGGACCACGAACACGGCCTCCATCAGCACCTTGACGAACTCCCCGACGGAAGAAGACACGGCGGCCGGCTGGTTCTGGATCTGCGACAGCTCGATGCCGATGGGCAGTTCGTTGCGCAGACGCTCGGTGGCTTCGGTCAGGCTCTTGCCCAGGGCGATGATGTCGCCGCCCTTGGCCATGGAGACGCCCAGCGCGACCACGTCCTTGCCCTGGTGGCGAACCTTGGTGGTGGGAGGGTCTTCGTAGCCGCGACGGATGGTGGCGATGTCGCCCAGCTTGAGGGTGCGGGCCTGCTGGGTGACCGGATGGATGACCCGGATGGGCAGGCTGCGCAATTGCTCCACCGTCTGGATGGCGCCATTGACCCGCAGCTGGATGTTGTTGCGGTCGCCCGCATACACGCCGGCGCCTTCAACGGCATTTTGGGCGTTCAACTGGGTCAGCACCTGCCCCAGGTCCACGCCCAGCTGGGCCAGTCGGAGTTGCGGGATCTCGATGAACAATTTCTCGGCCTGCACGCCGAACAGCTCGACCTTGGCCACGTTGGGCACGCGCAGCATCTCCGAGCGCACGCGCTCGGCGAACTGGCGCAACTCCTCTTGCGAGAAACCATCGGCCGACAAGGCGTAGATGGAGCCGTAGACGTCACCGAACTCGTCGTTGAAGAACGGGCCGATCACGCCTTGGGGCAAGGTGTGGCGCATGTCGCCCACCTTCTTGCGCACCTGGTACCAGAGGTTGGGGATTTCCTTGGGCGGCGAGTTGTCCTTGACCATCATCAGGGTGAAGGACTCACCCGGCTTGGTGTAGGACTGGATCTTGTCGGCGTAAGGCACCTCTTGCAGGGTGCGCTCGATCTTGTCGGTGACCTGCTCGGCCACTTGCTGTGCGGTGGCACCGGGCCAGTAGGCACGCACGACCATCACGCGGAAGGCGAAGGGCGGGTCTTCGTCCTGCCCCAGGGTGAAATAGGAGGCAGCGCCCAGCACCATCAGCACGATCATCAGATAGCGCGTGAGGGCTGGGTGTTCGAGCGCCCAGCGGGACACGTTGAAACGCTGGTCCTTGGACCAGGATTGGGGGGACATCGACATCGGTGAGCTCCCTGCCGATCAGGATGCGGCGCCGGACGCCGGCGTGACGGTGGAAGCGGTCGGAGCGGCGGGTTGCGCCCCGTCGGTGGGGGCCTGATAACGGCGCACCTTCTGGCCCGGCGTCAGCACGTGGACGCCGGCGGTGACGATTTCCTGGCCCGGCTGGATGCCTTGGGAGACGAGGATCACGTTGCCGGTGATGTCTTTGGTCGTCACCGGCACCGGGTTGACCGTCATGGCTTTGCCGTCGAGCACCCACAGCACGGACTTGCCGCCACGCTCTGCCAGGGCGTTGACGGGCACGCGCACGCCCCCGGCGGCACGCACCGGCGCGTTGAGGACCACGGTGG
>JAGNPA010000112.1 GCA_017989885.1 Aquabacterium sp. | reverse complement strand
TGATGCCGGCCAGCGACTCGACCTGGGCACCCGCAGCGATCACACCGACCTGTTCGTCCAGGGTCACGGTGTTGCCGTTGAGCAGCTTGAGCGTTTCACCAGGCTGCGCCCAGCGCACCTGCAACTCACCCTGGATTTTGTCCAGGTCGAACACATGCGAGGGCTGACCCAGCTCGAACATCACGTAGTTGGAGATGTCAACCAGCGCCGAGACCGGACGCTGACCACAGCGCGCCAGGCGCTCGACCATCCAATCAGGCGTCGCCGCCTTCGGATTGACACCCTGGATGACGCGGCCGGCAAAGCGACCACACAGCTCGGGCGCCTGCACGGTGACCTTCAGCGCGGCATCGACGCCCGGCTTGACCGGCTCGATCGACGGCAGGGTCAGCGGCGCACCGGTCAAGGCCGAGACCTCGCGGGCAATGCCGGCCACGCTCAGGCAGTGCGCCAGATTGGGGGTGAGCTTGAGGGTGAACAGGGTGTCGTCGAGCTTGAGGTGCTCGCGGATGTTCACGCCAAGGGGTGCGTCCTCGGCCAGAATGTGCAGGCCATTGGACTCCTCCGAGATGCCCAGTTCACGGGCCGAGCACAGCATGCCCTGGCTCTCGACCCCACGCAGCTTGCCCAGCTTGATCTTGAAGACCTTGCCGTCGGCGCCCGGAGGCAGCTCAGCCCCCACCGTGGCACACGGAATCTTGATGCCCGGGCGCACATTGGGGGCGCCGCAGACGATCTGCAGCACCTCGCCGGTGCCGGCATCCACCTTGCACACGTTCAGGCGGTCGGCATCCGGGTGCTTGGCCACTTCCAGCACCTGCGCCACCACCACACCCGTGAAGGCCGGGGCCACGGGTTGCAACTCTTCCACTTCCAGACCGGCCATGGTCAGCAGGTCAGCCAGTTGCTGGGTGCTCAGGTCGGGGTTGCAGAAACTGCGCAGCCAGGACTCGGGGAATTGCATGTCAGGGATCCTTGGGTATCTGTGTTCAGTGAACCGTGCGAGGGTGAGGAAGGGTCACGAAGAGCGGGCTCAGGCCTGCTCGAAATCGGCGTCCAGCACCACACGGTAACGAGCCTTGCCTGCGCGCAGGTGGTCCAGCGCATCGTTGAGGCGGCTCATCGGAAAATGTTCGGTTTGCGGCTTGATGCCATGGCGGGCCGCGAACGCCAGCATGGTGTCGATGTCCTGGCGCGACCCCGTGGGCGAGCCCGACACGCTGCGCTGACCACCGATCAGCGGGCCAGCCTCAACCTCCATGGGCTGCGGCAGCACGCCCACCAGGTGCAGACGGCCATTGGGCGCCAGCGTGCTCATCAGGGCTTTCCAATTGAGCATCACGTTCACGGTGACCAGCACCATGTCGAGGCGACCGCGCAGGGCCTTCATGGCCGTCGCGTCCACGCTCGACACCACATGGTGAGCGCCCATCTGCAAGGCCTCGTCGCGTTTGGAATCGCTGGACGTGAAGGCCGTGACCTCACAGCCCCAGGCCCGCGCAAACTGCAAGGCCAAGTGGCCCAGCCCACCGATGCCGACCACGCCCACATGGTGCGTCGGCTTGATGTCGAAGTTCAGGAACGGCGAGAACACCGTCACGCCGCCGCACAGCAGCGGGCCGGCGTCCTTCGGGTCCAGCCCCTCGGGAATCGGGGCGACCCACAGCCAGTGCGCGCGCACGCGCTCGGCAAAGCCACCATGGTGACCGATGATGGTGGGCACGCCGGCACGGCACATCTGCGGCTGACCGCTCAGGCACGGCGCACAGGCCATGCAACTGCCGCTCATCCAGCCCAGGCCCACGCGCTGCCCCAGCTTCAGGCCGCGCGCCTGCGAGCCCAGTGCCACCACGGTGCCGATGACCTCGTGCCCACCCACGACGGGATAGGCGGCCGGGCCCCATTCGCCGTCGATCACCGACAGGTCAGAGTGGCACAGGCCGCAGTGCTCGACGCGGATCTCGACGTCCTCCGCCCCCAAGGAGCCGGGGTCGTAAGAAAACGGCACCACAGGCTGGTTCAAGGCCTGCGCGGCCCAGGCGCGGATCGAGGTGGCGGTGCTCATGGCGTGTCCTTCACTGGAACTGCTGCAGGAAGCGCAGATCGCCTTCGAAGAACAGGCGCAGGTCGTTGACGCCATAGCGCAGCATGGTCAGGCGATCTGGGCCCAGGCCGAAGGCGAAGCCGATGTAGTGCTCGGGATCCAGCCCATAGTTGCGCACCACGTTCGGGTGCACCTGCCCTGCCCCACCCACTTCCAGCCAGCGCCCCTTGAGCGGGCCCGACGCGAAAGCGATGTCCACCTCGGCCGACGGCTCGGTGAAAGGGAAGAAGGACGGACGGAAGCGGATGTCCAGCTCGTCGGTCTCGAAGAAGGTGCTGAAGAAGTCACCCAGCATGGCCTTCAGGTCGGTGAAGCTGACGTTCTCGCCAATCCACAGGCCTTCGCACTGGTGGAACATCGGCGAGTGGGTGGCGTCGCTGTCCACACGGTAGGTGCGGCCCGGCGCGATCACACGCAGATCGGGCATGCGCTCGCCCTGGGCCATGGCCTGGGCATGACGCTGGACGTGCTGCACGGCATAGCGCACCTGCATCGGGCTGGTGTGCGTGCGCAGCAGGTGACCGCCTTCCACATAGAAGGTGTCGTGCATGGAACGGGCGGGATGGTCTTCCGGCGTGTTGAGGGCCGTGAAGTTGAACCAGTCGGTCTCGATCTCGGGGCCATCGGCCACGGCAAAACCCATCGAGCCGAAGATGCCTTCGATGCGCTCGATGCTCAGGGAAACCGGGTGCAGACCGCCTTCGCCGCGACGGCGACCCGGCAGGGTCACGTCCAGGCTTTCGGCGCGCAATTGCTGCGCCAGTTCGGCATCCAACAGGGCCTGACGGCGCTCGGTGAGCGCGGCCTCGACCCGCTGCTTGGCCTGGTTGATCGCGGCACCACGGGTCTTCTTCTCTTCGGGAGTGAGTGCCCCCATGCCCTTGAGCAGCTCGGTCACGCTGCCCGACTTGCCCAGGAAGCGCGCCTTGGCATTCTCCAGGTCAGCCGGGGTCGTGGCCTCCGCAAAAGCCTCTTGGGCGGATTGAACCAGTGCCTGCAGGTCGCTATGGGGATCGTTCATTGTCTTGTGTCGAAAAAAAAGGCCAACACACGGTTGGCCTTTGAATCACCCGCCTGCCCGCTCAGGTTGCCCTGAGCGGATGCAGCCGGGCGCAGCATCTTGCTGATTGCTTGAAAATCAAGCAGCCAGTTGAGCCTTGGCCTTTTCAACGATGCTGGCAAAAGCTGCCGGGTCGTTGACGGCCATGTCGGCCAGCACCTTGCGGTCGATCTCGATCGACGCCTTCTTGATGCCAGCGATGAACTTGCTGTAGGTCAGGCCCAAAGCACGGCTACCGGCGTTGATACGTGCGATCCACAGACGGCGGAACTCACGCTTCTTGGCACGGCGGTCGCGGTAGGCATACTGCCCAGCCTTCATGACAGCCTGTTTGGCGATGCGGAACACGTTCTTGCGGCGACCACGGAAACCCTTGGCCAGGGCGAGAACTTTCTTATGACGAGCGCGGGCTGTTACACCACGTTTGACGCGAGGCATGGATTAACTCCTTCAGCGATGAATCAGGACAAAAAGATCAGAGACCGGCCATGGGCAACATCTGAGCGATGGAACCCAT
The DNA here is from genome assembly GCA_017989885.1 of Aquabacterium sp. Taxonomy (GTDB): domain Bacteria; phylum Pseudomonadota; class Gammaproteobacteria; order Burkholderiales; family Burkholderiaceae_C; genus Aquabacterium. The sequence continues at coordinate 2,707 of JAGNPA010000112.1, read as the reverse complement.
GTTGGTTTCGTGCACGCTGACGGCACCGCGGAGCTGGCGCTTGTTCTTCGTGGTCTTCTTGGTCAGGATGTGGCGCTTGAAGGCTTGACCGCGCTTGACGGTACCACCCGGGCGAACGCGAAAACGCTTCTTCGCACTGCTCTTGGTCTTCATTTTGGGCATGTTCTGCTCCTTTTAAGTTGTTCCTGCCAGGCGCCACGAAATACCACTTTCGTGTCTTGATGGCCTGCAGGCACTTTGAGCCAATGGTGGTGGCGACCAAACCGCCACCTTGGCAAATCACACGGCCGAAGCCGGGTGATTATTTCTTCTTCTTCGGACCGAGCACCATGATCATCTGGCGCCCTTCCAGTTTGGGCATGTTCTCGACGACCGAGCAATCGGTCAGGTCGTCGCGCACACGCTCCAGCAAACGCATCCCGATTTCCTGGTGCGTGATTTCACGACCGCGGAAACGCAGGGTGACCTTGCCCTTGTCACCTTCTTCCAGGAAGCGGCGCAGATTGCGCAGCTTGATCTGGTAGTCGCCCTCGTCCGTACCGGGGCGGAACTTCACTTCTTTGACTTCGATGACCTTTTGCTTCTGCTTGGCATCGTGAGCCTTTTTCTGCTCTTGGTACTTGAACTTGCCGTAATCCATCAAACGACAGACCGGCGGTTCAGCCGTGGCGGAGATCTCCACCAGGTCCACGTCAGCTTCTGCGGCCATCCGCAAGGCTTCCTGGACACTGACGATACCAAGGGGCTCGTTCTCAACGCCTGTGAGGCGGACTTCGGGAGCCATGATTTCACGATTGAGCCGATGCTTGCGCTCGTCATTGCGCGTACGGCGGTCAAAGAAATTAGCGATGTTGAATCCTTTTGGCCACAGGCTCTGGACGCCTGCACCGGTTAACCTTGATCACGCACCCAGGCAAACCCGGCAAGTCTGCGCTTCATCCACATGGACAAAGCGCACCCCCGCCTCAGGCCTTGCTGGCGATGTCTTGAGAGATCTTCTGAGAGAAATCGTCGAGTGACATCACACCGAGGTTCTGGTTACCCCGGGCGCGCACGGCGATGGTACCGTCAGCCTTCTCCTTGTCGCCGACAACGATGAAGTACGGCACCTTCTGCATCGAGTGCTCGCGGATTTTATACGTGATCTTCTCGTTGCGCAAATCCAACTGCACACGCAAGCCCTGCTTTTGCAGCGTTTTGGCAATCTCTTGCGCGTAATCAGCCTGTGCATCGGTGATGTTGAGCACCACCACCTGCTCGGGCGCCAGCCACACGGGCAAGGCCCCGGCGTGCTGCTCGATCAGGATGCCGATGAAGCGCTCGAGCGAGCCAAGGATGGCGCGGTGCAGCATGACCGGGTGCTTGCGCTCGCTGGTGTCGGCCACATATTCCGCATTGAGGCGCTGCGGCATCGAGAAGTCGACCTGGATGGTGCCGCACTGCCAGTGGCGGCCCAGCGCGTCCTTCAGCGTGTACTCGATCTTGGGGCCGTAGAAAGCGCCATCGCCCACCGCGATCGTGAACTCGCTGCCCGTGGCGCGCAGGCTTTCCATCAGAGCCTGCTCGGCCTTGTCCCAGACCTCGTCCGAACCAATGCGGGCCTCAGGGCGCGTGGCGACCTTGTAGATGATGTCGGTGAAGCCGAAGTCCTTGTAGACCTTCTGCAGCAGCGCCGTGAAGTCCACGCACTCCGACAGGATCTGGTCTTCGGTACAGAAGACGTGACCGTCGTCCTGCGTGAAGCCGCGCACGCGCATGATGCCGTGCAGGCCGCCCGAGGGCTCGTTGCGGTGGCACTGGCCGAACTCGCCGTAGCGCACCGGCAGGTCGCGGTAGCTCTTGATGCCCTGGTTGAAGATCAGGATGTGGCCGGGGCAGTTCATCGGCTTGAGCGCGTAGTCACGCTTTTCCGATTCGGTGGTGAACATGTGGTCGCGGTACTTGTCCCAGTGACCGGTCTTCTCCCACAGGGTCTTGTCGATGATCTGCGGGCCCTTGACCTCCTGGTAGCCGTTGTCACGGTAGACCTGGCGCATGTACTGCTCGACGGCCTGCCACACGGTCCAGCCCTTGGGGTGCCAGAACACCACGCCGGGGGCGTGATCATCGATGTGGAACAGGTCCAGCTCGCGGCCCAGCTTGCGGTGGTCGCGCTTTTCGGCCTCTTCCAGGCGGTGCAGGTACTGGGCGAGGTCTTCCTTGGTCGTCCAGGCGGTGCCGTACACACGCTGCAGCTGCTCGTTGCGGTGGTCGCCACGCCAGTAGGCACCGGCCACCTTCATCAGCTTGAAGTGCTTGAGCTTGCCGGTGCTGGGCACGTGGGGGCCGCGGCACAGGTCGGTGAAGGCGCCTTCGCTGTAGAGCGACACATCCTGGTCGGCCGGGATGCTTTCGATGATCTCGGCCTTGTAGTGCTCACCCAGGCCCTTGAAATAGCTCACCGCCTCGTCACGGGGTAGCACCTTGCGCTCGACCTTCTCGTCCTTCTTGGCGAGTTCGGCCATCTTCTTTTCGATGGCCTGCAGGTCTTCAGGCGTGAAGGGGCGCTTGTAGGCAAAGTCGTAGTAGAAGCCGTCTTCGATGGTCGGGCCGATGGTGACCTGGGCGTCCGGGAACAGCTCCTTGACGGCGTAGGCCAGCAAGTGGGCGGTGGAGTGACGGATCACGTCCAGGCCATCGGCGTCTTTGTCGGTGACGATGGCCAGGG
>JAGNPA010000111.1 GCA_017989885.1 Aquabacterium sp. | reverse complement strand
ATAGACCAGTCGCGAGCGCGCGATCAGGGCCTCCTGAAAAGGCGCGGGGCAACTGGCAAACCAGCGGTGGGTCTGGAGGGCCGGCAGGAGGTTGGTGGGGGTAGGCTCCGAGCGCGGCTTCATGTCGGGATGATCGTCGTGATCGGAGGATTTTCGGACACTTCGGCACCTGAGTTAGATGGGGCGCATCAAATTGTCTCTCAAGCGACAATCGAGCAAGGGAAAACCCCATACGATCGAACGCATATCGACGAGCAACCCCGAGTCCTCATGACGACCACCCCCGCAGTACACCCCGGCGCCATCTTGCGCGCCCAGTTCATGGAACCCCAAGGCCTGTCTGCCAGCGGCTTGGCCATCCGCCTGCATGTGCCCGCCCCCCGCGTCAACGACATCGTGCGCGAACGCCGTGGCATCAGCCCGGACTCGGCCCTGCGCCTGGCGCGCTACTTCGGCACCGCGCCGCAGTACTGGATGGACCTGCAAACCGCGTATGACCTGCGCGTGGCGGCCGAGTTGGCCGGTGAGCAGATCCGGCGCGAAGTCGCGCCCGCCAACGAACTGCACGGCGAGCTGAAGGCCGCCTGAGCAAGGGGCCTCCTCAGGCCCCTGCCCTCCTCACTGAAACGCCACTTCGGCAAAGCTGCGCAGCTTGCGGCTGTGCAGTTGTTCGGCCCGGTTGGCGCGCAGGCGCTCCAGGGCGCGCAGCCCGATGCGCAGGTGCTGATCAACCCGTTCGCGGTAGAACTGGTTGGCCATGCCCGGCAGCTTGAGCTCGCCGTGCAGCGGCTTGTCGCTCACGCACAGCAAGGTGCCGTAGGGCACCCGAAACCGGAAGCCGTTGGCGGCAATGGTGGCGCTTTCCATGTCCAGTGCCACCGCGCGGCTCTGGCTGAAACGCCGTTCGGGCTCGCGCTGGGGCAGCAGCTCCCAGTTGCGGTTGTCGGTGGACGCCACCGTGCCGGTGCGCATGATGCGCTTGAGCTCGTAGCCGTGTAATTTGGTCACATCGGCCACCGCGCCTTCCAGCGCCAGCTGGATTTCGGCCAGCGGCGGGATCGGCACCCACAGCGGCAGGTCTTCGTCGAGCACATGGTCTTCACGGACGTAGCCGTGCGCCAGCACATAGTCGCCCAGTTGCTGTGAGTTGCGCAGGCCCGCGCAGTGGCCCAGCATGATCCAGGCGTGCGGGCGCAGCACCGCGATGTGGTCGGTGATGGTCTTGGCATTGGCCGGCCCCACCCCGATGTTGACCATGGTGACGCCGGTGCGGTCCTTGCGCACCAGGTGGTAGGCCGGCATCTGCGGCAGGCGCGGCGGCACGGACCCCAGGGCATCGATGGCCTCGACGGCCTGCCCGACGCGGCGGGTGATCACGTTGCCGGGCTCGATGAAGGCGATGCAGTCATCGTCGTCGCGCGGGTGGGCCGGGTCGGGGGCATGGCGCATCAGCTCATGGCCCATGCGCACGAACTCGTCGATGTAGAACTGGTAGTTCGTGAACAGCACGAAGTTCTGGAAGTGCTCGGGCGAGGTGCCGGTGTAGTGGCGCAGGCGGTGCAGCGAGTAGTCCACGCGCGGCGCGGTGAACAGCGCCAGCGGCCGGGGAGCGCCACCCCGACGGTCGTAGGTGCCGTTGGCGATGCCGTCGTCCATCGAGGCCAGGTCAGGCAGGTCGAACAGGTCGCTCAGCAGCAGGCGGCGATCGGGCGAGAGGCTGCCTTCGAGGTGCTGGTGTTCGCCCAGGCTGAAGTGGATGGGGATGGGGTCTGCCCCCAAGCCCACTTCCAGCGAGACGCCGTGGTTGCCCAGCAGCAGCGCGAACTGCTCGCGGTAGTAATCGGCATACAGGTCAGGCCGGGTCAGCGTGGTTTCGTAGGTGCCGGGGCCGGCCACGAAGCCGTAGGACAGACGCGAGTCGGCGCGGGCCACGGTGTCGGTGTGGATGCGCACGAAGGGGTACTTGGCGCGCACCGGGTGCCGGAAGGTTTCACCGGCCACGAAACGCTGCAAGGCCTCACGCAGGTGCGCGATCTGCGCGTCGTAGAGCTGGTTCACGTAGGCCAGTGCCGCTTCGGCCTGGTCGAATCGCTGGGTGGGGAACTTCGGGGCTGCCATCTCAGGTCCTGACCAACAGTCAACGTGAACCCATTGTGCGCCGCATCAATGGGGCTGTGTCAGCCTGCGGCTCCGCTGGCGCGGCGCTGTCGTGTCGAGCCGACACCGCCCATTCACGGGGGCGCCACCAGGGGACACCGGCGACGTTCAGGGCGCTGGTGCGGCGTCCGGCGCAGCCTCGGTGACGAAGGCCACGCGTTGCAGGCCGGCCTGCTGGATCACGCCGATGAGTTCGGCCACACGGCCGTAAGGCACGCTCTGGTCGGCGCGCAGTTGCACTTCGGTGTCGGGCTGCTGGCGCGCCAAGGCAGCCGCCCGGTTGGCCAGTGCGGCCAGCGTGCTCGGCTGCTCATCGAGGTAGACACGCCCGTCGGCCCGCAAGGCCACCTGCAGCGCGGCAGGCGGGGTGGCGGCCAACGGCGCATTGGCCTTGGGCAAATCCAGCGGCAATCGGGCCGTCAGCAAGGGCGCTGTGACCATGAAAATGATCAGCAGCACCAGCATGACGTCGATCAGCGGCGTCATGTTGATGTCGCTGAAAGGGCGCTGGCCCTGGGGTCGTGTCAGGCGGCCGAAAGCCATGGCGGCAATGCCTCAGTCAGCCCGTGACAGCAAGGTGTCGCGCAGGTCGAGCGCGAAGCCTTCCAGGTCGGCCTCGATTTGCGCAATGCGCTTGCCAAAGAGGTTGTAGGCCAGCACCGCCGGGATGGCCACGGCCAGGCCGGCGGCCGTCATGATGAGGGCCTCGCCCACCGGGCCGGCGACCTGATCGAGCGCCGCCGAGCCCGACTGGCTGATGGCCTGCATGGCGTGGAACACGCCCCAGACCGTGCCAAACAGGCCCACAAAGGGCGACACAGCCCCCACCGAGGCCAGCAGCACCTGACCGGCCTGCAGGCGCGCGAGCACGCCATGCAGGCTGTCGCGCAGGCGGCGGGTGAGCTGGGCTTCGGGCAAGGCGCGGGTGGCCAGGGTGCCGGGGGCTTCAGGGGCCTGCACGGCCTCAACCAGGGGCAGCAGCACGCCGTCGCGGTCCAGCGTTTGCAGGGCCGAGCGGGCGGAGGCCAGGTCGGCGGCACGCCAGAAGGCGCTGGTGCCCACCGCCAGATCGCGGCGCGCCCGCGTCAGCATCCAGGCTTTCCAGAAGATCACGGCCCAGGTGCTGACGGACATCAGCAAGAGCATCAGGCCCACGGCCCGGCCCACGGTGTCCGCTTGCTGCCAGTACGTTGCCAGACCTTCCATGGTGCGGTGCGTGCGCCGGGTGGTTTACTTCAGGCCCAGCACGTCGTCCATGCCGAACAGGCCATGGGGCTGGTTGGCCAGGAAGCGCACGGCGCGCAGACTGCCTTGCGCATAAGTGGCGCGGCTGGAGGACTTGTGCGTGATCTCGATGCGCTCGCCGATGCCCGCAAACAGCACGGTGTGGTCGCCCACCACGTCGCCGCCGCGGATGGTGGCAAAGCCAATCGTGGACGGGTCGCGTTCGCCGGTCACGCCTTCACGGCCATACACCGCGCAGTCCTTGAGGTCGCGCCCGACGGCCTCGGCCACCACTTCGCCCATCTTGAGGGCGGTGCCGCTGGGCGCGTCGACCTTGTAGCGGTGGTGGGCCTCGATGATCTCGATGTCGTAGCCTTCCTTGAGGGCCTTGGCGGCCTGCGCCAGCAGCTTGAAGACGACGTTGACGCCCACGGCCATGTTGGGGGCCATGACGATGGCGATGTCACGGGCCGCGTCGTCGATTTCGGCTTTTTGCTCGGCGGTGAAGCCGGTGGTGCCGATGATCATGTTGACGCCCAGTTCACGGCAGACCCGCAGGTGGGCCAAGGTGCCTTCGGGGCGCGTGAAGTCGATGAGGTACTTGGCGTTCTTGAGGCCCTCGTGCAGGTCGGGGGTGATGACGATGCCGCTGGTGACGCCCAGGTAGGCGGTGGCATCGGCACCCAGGGCCGGGCTGCCGGGGATGTCGAGCGCGCCAGCCAGGCGGGCATCCGGGGCGTTCTGGATGGCTTCGATCAGCATGCGCCCCATGCGGCCCGACGCGCCCGCGATCGCGATGGCGTGGAGGGAGTGGCTGGCTGGGGTGGAAGCGGCGGTGCTCATGCGGATACTCGGTGGACGGTCTGAAGGCAAGAAGGTTTGGTGGGGCCACGCAGGCCCACGGTGGCGCCAGGTTCAGCGGGTGCCGCTTTCCAGCGGTGGGTAGCTGCGCACCGCCCCCTGGGGGGTCTGCGCACCCGACTGGGTCTGAGTGGGCTCGGGCAGCTTGGCGATCTGCTCGGGCGTCAGGTTGGCGGGCGGATCCTTGCGGTCCAGCGGCTTGGCGATCGAGGCGACGAACTCATTCTCAGAAGGCAGCTCGGCCGTGTCGAAGCGGGCCACCACATCGTTCTCGAAGAAGACGGTGATGTTGCGCTTCTGGTCGGGCACGCCCTGGCGGCGGATGGTGAAGACGTAGTCCCAGCGGTTCGCGTGGAAGGGGTCGGCCAGCAGCGGCGTGCCCAGGATTTCGCGCACCTGCGCGCGGCCCAGGCCGGGCTGGATCAGGGCCATCACTTCCTGGGTGACCACGTTGCCTTGCACCACGTCGACGCGATAGGGCTGCAGCAGGCCGAACAGGGTCTCGGGCTTGCTCCAGGACACGTTGCCGGTGCTGCCACAGGCGGTCAACAGCACGACGGGGGCCAAGGCAAGGAGGACTCGGCGAAGCGGGGTCTGCGTCATGGGGGAGGCTCGGTTCAAACGGAAGGACACAAAAGGCGCACCGAGATGGCCCGACGGTTTCAAAGGTCGGAGCCATGTCGATATCATTGGGCATTCTAGCGGGGCCGATCAGGATCTGCCCGCACGATGGAGCCCACGATGAATCACGCAGAAGAACTCAAGAGCAGCGGGCTCAAAGCCACTTTGCCGCGCATCAAGATCCTCGAGGTCTTTCAACAGGCCGCGCAGCGCCACATGACGGCCGAAGAGGTCTACAAGATCCTGCTCAACGAAGGCTCGGACATTGGCCTGGCCACGGTCTACCGCGTGCTGATGCAGTTCGAGCAGGCGGGCCTGCTGTCGCGCAACCACTTCGAGGCCGGCAAGGCCGTGTTCGAACTGAACGAAGGGCAGCACCACGACCACCTGGTGTGCGTGCACTGCGGCCGCGTGGAAGAGTTCTATGACGCCGAGATCGAACGGCGTCAGCAGCAGATCGCCGAAGAGCGCGGCTACAAGCTGCAGGACCATGCCCTGTCGCTGTACGTGGTGTGCAACCGCCCGGAATGCCAGACCAAGGCCGGCATCGGCGGGCACTCACACCATCACGGCTGAGCCCAACGCTCAGTGGCCGCCGCGCTCCATGGCGCGCTGGTGGCGCTCGGTGAATTCCTTGTAGGTGTCGATGCCACGCAGTTGCAACACCGTGTTGCGCACGGCGGCCTCGACCAGCACGGCCAGGTTGCGCCCCGCATCCACGGCGATGACGGCCTTGCGCACCGGCACTTCCATCACGTCCTCAAAGAGGGGCTCGTAGGGCAGGCGCTCGAATTCGCGCTCCATGGTTTCCTTGCGGACCAGGTGCACGATCAGCTTGAGGCGCATCTTGCGGCGCACCGCCGTCTCCCCAAAGATGGCCTTGATGTCGAGCAGGCCGATGCCGCGCACTTCCAGCAGGTTTTGCAGCAACTCGGGACAGCGGCCTTCGATGGCGGTGCGCGAGACGCGATAGAGGTCGACCGCGTCGTCGGCCACCAGGCCATGACCGCGTGAGATGAGCTCCAGCCCCAGTTCGCTCTTGCCCAGGCCGGACTCGCCGGTGAGCATCACCCCCAGGCCCAGGATGTCCATGAAGACCCCGTGACGGGTGCTGCGCTCGGCAAAGTGGTGGGTGAGGTAGCCACGCAGCACGTCGATGACATGGCCGGCCGGCTCTTGCGTGACGAACAGCGGGATGCCCGCGCGTCCGCACATGGCCATCAGCTTTTCGGAGGGGATCTCGCCATCGGCCACGACCACCACGGGCGGCTCCAGGGTCACGATGCGCTGGATGCGACGTTCCTGGTCCTCAGGGGTGGCGTTGGCAAAGTAAGCGGTTTCGCGACGCCCGACGATCTGGACGCGATAGGGATGGATGTAGTTGAGGTAGCCCACCAGGTCGGCCGCCGACTGGGCAAACTGCACGGCCGCCTCGTCAAACCGGCGCTCGGGGTGGGCGTGTCCGGCCACCCACTCCCAGTGCAGGGCCGATCGGTTGGCTTCGAACAGCGCCTCGGCGCTGATGATGGCAAGTTCTTTGAGGCTCACGGGCATAAGGTGGGGGGCATCCTACTCACAA
>JAGNPA010000110.1 GCA_017989885.1 Aquabacterium sp. | reverse complement strand
GCCATGCGGCGCTGATGCTGTCGGTGGAACGCGCCCGGCGCATGCGCCACACGGCCACCGTGGCCACCGCCGGGGTGGTCGCCAGCCTGAGCCTGTCGGTGGCCCTGACTGTGATGGTGACCAGCTTCCGCGGCTCGGTCACCCAATGGTTGGACGTGGTGCTGCCCGCCGACCTGTATGCGCGAACGGCCAAGTCGAGCAGCGGCGCCGAGGCCATGCACCTGGACCACCGCTTCTTGAACGCCATTGCCGCCTTGCCCGGCGTGCAGCGCGCCACCGGCATCCGCGTCAGCAGCCTGAGCCTGCGCCCCGATCAGCCCGCCGTGGCCTTGCTGGCCCGGCCCATCGGTGAAAGCGCGGGGTCAGGCAAGGACACCGACGATGATGACCCCGGCCGCAGCCTACCGCTGGTCAGCGACGCCATCCCGGCCCGCCCCGGTTTTGTCAGCATCTACGTGAGCGAGGCCATGGTGGACCTGTACGACGCCCGCCCCGGCACCACCTTGCAACTGCCCCTGCAAGCCGGCCAGCCGCCGGTCACCGCCTGGGTGCGCGCGGTGTGGCGCGACTACGCCCGACAGCAAGGCGCCATCGTGATCGGTGAGGCCGACTACCAGCGACTGACCGGCGACACCGGTCTGAACGACCTGGCCCTGCACCTCGCGCCCGAGGCACGCACCGCCGACCTGCAGGCCGCCATCCGCGCCACGGCCGCCGCGCAAGGGTTGGACGGGGCGCTGCTGGAGTTTGCCGAGCCGCGCGAGATCCGCCAGACCACGCTGCGCATCTTCGACCGCAGTTTTGCGGTGACCTACTGGCTGCAGGCCGTGGCGATTGGCATTGGGCTGTTCGGCGTGGCGGCGAGCTTTTCGGCGCAGGTGCTGGCGCGGCGCAAGGAGTTCGGCCTGCTGGGCCACCTGGGCTTCACGCGGCGGCAGATTTTGGGCATTGTGGCGGGTGAGGGCGCCGCGCTGACCAGCGTGGGGGCCTTGCTGGGCCTGGCGCTGGGTATTGCCGTGAGCATGGTGCTGGTGCACGTCGTCAACCCGCAGAGTTTCCACTGGACCATGGACCTGCTGCTGCCCTGGCCGCGTCTGGCTGCGCTGTGCGCCAGCGTGGTGGTGGCGGGCACCTTGACGGCGCTGGTGGCAGGCCGCACCGCCGTGGGCCGCGATGCCGTGCTGGCCGTGAAGGAAGACTGGTGATGTCACTGCCCTCATCCCGCCGACGCTGGCTGCAACAGGCCGCGAGCCTGCCTGTGCTCGGTGTGACGCCCGCCCTGGGACTGGCTCAAACCATGAGCCAGAGTCAGCCCTTGCCACCCGCTCCCCCTGGCGATCGCAGCGCCCTCGTGCGCCTGGGCAACCCCCTGCGCTTTCCGCACGACCACGGTGCCCACCCGGACACGCGCACCGAGTGGTGGTACCTCACCGGCTCGCTGCAAGGCCGCGCTTCGGCCTCCTCCCCCGCGCAGACCTACGGCTTTCAGATCACCTTTTTTCGCTCGCGGGTGGACGTGGCCGCGCACAGCGCCAGCCGCTTCGCCACGCGCCAGCTGATCTTTGCGCACGCTGCCGTCACCGACCTGCAGCGCGGCGAGTTGCTGCACGACCAGCGCATCGCCCGCGCGGGCTGGGGCCTGGCGGACGCTGCCGAGGGCGACACCCACCTCACGCTGCGCGACTGGCAGCTGCACCGCACGGGTGACGTCCAGCGCAGCACCTACCGCAGCCGCATCCCGGCACGCGCCTTCCAGCTCGACCTGAACTTCACGCAGACCCAGCCCGTGCTGCTGCAAGGGCAGGCGGGCTTTTCGCGCAAAGGCCCCGATCCGCAGCAGGCCAGCCACTACTACTCGCACCCGCATCTGGCGGTGGACGGCAGCCTGCGCCTGCACGGCCAGACGCTGAACGTGCAAGGCAGCGCCTGGCTGGACCACGAGTGGAGCGAGTCGATCATGCACCCCGAGGCCGTCGGCTGGGACTGGATCGGCATGAACCTGCAGGACGGCCGCGCACTCACTGCCTTCCGCCTGCGCCGCCAGGATGGCAGCACGCTGTGGAGCGGCGGCAGCCTGCGCACACCGGGCCAACCCGCCCGCATCTTCACCTTCCCCGAGGTGCGCTTCACGCCTGGTCGCACCTGGCTGAGTCCCGCCAGCGGCGCCCGTTACCCGGTCGAATGGACGGTGGACACGCCCGCCGGGCGCTTTCAGGTGCGCGCCCGCCTCGACGCGCAAGAGCTCGACAGCCGCGGCAGCACCGGCAGCATCTACTGGGAGGGCCTGAGCGAGCTGCGCGACGCCCAAGGCGCGGTGGTGGGCGGCGGCTATCTGGAAATGACCGGCTATGCCAGCGCCCTGGTGCTCTGATGCCAGCCCCCTGACGTCCACTCGCCCCCCATCGTCACGCAGACCGGCCGCCCCCGGGCCAATACCGACTTGCGCCCCTGCGGCATCGCCCTTACAAAGGGACTCGGGACGCGCTTTTGCGGCCCACGACGGATCTGGAGGCACGATGAACGGCACCCGACCTCACCCTGGATCGCTGCGGGAACGCATGCGGTTGATCACCACCGGCGTCTGTGTGCTGGCGGCACTGCTGGGCCTGTGGAGCCTGCTCAGCGCCCGCCCTGTGCATGGCATGCTGGCCCTGGCCGCCTCGCTCCTGCTGGTGCAAGGCAGCATCTGGGGCCGCAAGGCGCGGCGGCGCGCCCCCGTTCGGCCTCGCTGACACCGCCCCGGCCTGCGACGACGCGGCGGCAGCCCTTGCCGCACGCTGGTTCAGATCGGCAGCGCCGGCCCTTCGTGGCCGAGCAGCGCAATCGCGCCACTGCCCCGGGTCTCGTACAGGTCCACCCGGTCCACCTGGGGCAGCACCTTGCGCGCCTCGGTCAAGATCCAATGCGACAGCGACGCCGTGTCGCAATCGTCCAGCCCCGGCAGTTCGTGCAGCGGGTGGTGGTCCAGCGCCTTGAAGATGGGGTTGAAGCGGTCTTTCACATCCCCGAAGTCCACCGTCCAGCCCATCACCGTGTCCAGCGGCGCCGACAGGTGCAGGCGCAGCGTGTAGGTGTGGCCGTGGATGTGGCTGAGCGGGTCGTCACTCGGCGCATGACGCAGGAACAGGGCGCTGTCCAGCGTCATCTCCTTCCAGATGCGGTAGTCCGTGCCATTGAAGTTGGCGCCGCACGAGCCGGTTTCGTACACCGTCACCCACGACAACTCGGGCAGCACGCCCTTGAGGCGGCCCCACAACCAGCCCGCGATCACCTCGCTGGTCGGGTTCTCCAGGCCCTCGATGGCGTTGAGGTAGCGCTGGTGCAGCTGGTAGTGAAAAGGCGCCCAGACCTCGTCGAGGTGGTCGTAGTCGATGCTGATGTCGCGCCCGCCCGCATCCTGGTTGGCGTGCAGGATGACCTCGAAGCCGTGACCATGCAGGCGCCCGCATTTGTGCCCCAAGGGGACATTGGGCAGCTTGTGCGCCGACTGAAACCGGTAACGCCGCCAGACATGGGCCTGGTCGTGGCGGTCCAGGTCCACGCCCTGATCGGCCGTGCTCTGGATGCCCACCTGCTCCAGCCCGGGCACGTCCAGCCGGTCGCGCAACCAGCGCGCCAGGTTCTCATCGGTGGGCAGCGGCAGCACCTCGTTGAGCAGGCGGTAGTCCAGCGGCGCGGTGCAGGCCTGCAGACGCTGACTCAGCGCGCTCACCTGCGCCCCCGGAAACGGCGCCCAGTCGTCCGGCAAGGCCGCGCGGATGCGGGCCACGAAACTGTGGCCATGCAGGCGGTGGCTGGGGTGGTCGTCCGGCAGCACGCCCACCTGGCGGGCCGACTCGAATCCGCAGGATGCGGTGTGCAGGGTGGTGAGGCTCATGGCCTGTATTGGATCACCAACCCGCCCCTCAGTCAGCCCGCGCCTGCAGACCGTGCTTGTCCATCAGTCGGTACAGCGTCATGCGCGAGACCCCCAGCTCGCGCACATCCACACTCACACTGCGCGGCGGCTTCGATCTGGGCTCCGGGCTGTTCGTCTCTTTCGGCATCAGCCGGGCGGTCTACATCAACAACCAGTTGGTCACCACCACCTCCTTCCAGACCAGCGGCCTGGACAAACTGGCCCAGGTGCAGTTTGCCGAGCTGGCACGGCAACTGACGGCGCAACAACAGCAGGTGGTGCAAAACGGACCGGGCAACACCGTGGACACGGGCGCCCTGTCACTGCCGCTGGCCACTTACATCCAGAACACGCTCAACAACCAGACCATCCGCACGGAGACCGTGATCCAGGCCCACACCAATGGCGCCGCCTTGCTGCGGACCATGAACCTGCAGGCCACGATCAACGATGCCGTGAACCGGGCCATCGGTGGGGCGCGTTAAGCGAACGGGCAGCGGCCAGCTGGCGCCACCGCAGCCTCGGCGTCGCCGGGGGTGCCGCTGGGCGCCTCACCCTCCACCCGCTGCAGGTGCACCGGCTTGAGCTGCTCGATGCTGTAGCGGTTGCCGGGGTAGGTGCGGTTGGGCGTATCGGCCAGGCGCAGCGGGTAGGCGCCCAGGCGGGTGCCACGGCGCAGCCAGCCATGCGCGCGCAAGCCCCCGCGCACCAGCGCCGCGAACCAGCGCGGCGGTTTGCGGGCGCCCACAGCAGCCAGGAACAGCGCATCGTCGTCAAACAGGCTGTAGACCACCGGCGCCACCAGGCCCTTGAGCGGCCAGGGCAACCAGCCCTGCCCCACGCGCAGGGTGTCCTGCGCCACCTGGGCACTGGCTGCACACGGTTTGAAATGGCGCTGCTTGTAGCCCTCGATGAAGGCATCGAACGCGGCCTTGGTCGGCGGGATGTCGCTCAGGCCCATGCGCCGCCCAATCTCCACCCAGAAGTTGAAGCCGGCCTCGCGCTCGTGCGCGGTCATGGGGCGGCGCGCGTACACCTGGCTCCAGCGCAGCGGAAACTCGATGAAGGTCCACAGCACGAACAGGTAGTCGTCGTTGGGGATGCGGTAGTGCGCGTGCGTGCGGTTGATGCGATCCAGCGCCTGGGCGCCCGCCTCGCTGTCCCAGCCCGCTTCCAGAAAGTGCCCGATCAGCAACCGGGTGTCGTCGTAGCGCTTTTGGCCATGCTCGCGGAACTCGCCCGTGCGGTTGAGCAGGGTCGAGACGCTGTCGCTGCCATAGGTATAGAACAGCGCCAGCTCCAGCGCACGCTGCATGTCCCAGGCCATGTCGTACTGGCCCATCAGGCGCACGATGCGCTGGCAATCCTGGCGTGCGTCCAGCGCGGCGCTGGTGCGCGCCACCTCGGGGTTGGGGAACAGGCCCCAGCGCTTGCGAAACGGTTCAGACATCGTGTGCGGCTCCCTGTGTGCTGGCAGTGTCGCAGCGCACAGCCGCCTGTGGCCACACACCGGCTTCACAGGGCGCGCGAGGGGGTCAAATTGTGCCAATCTGCACCCCCCGCAGCGGGCAGGCATACTGTCGACCTGGCTGAGGCTGAGCCGTCCCAAGAATCTTGCGGCGGCTCAAAATCCCAACTTTCCAACGTACTACAGTCGAGCCCGCCCTGTGCCGCCGCGCCCCGCCCGCGCCCGCACACCGTGGCTCGTTCAACCCCTCTCATTTGTCTGCCATGACCCACACCACCGATCTCGTGCTCCCGCCCCAAGAGGCCTCCGTTGACGTCCTGCTGGAGAAGTACGCCGAGCCCGGTGAAACCTCGATCGACGACGTGCGCCGTCGCGTGGCCCAGGGCCTGGCCACCATCGAAAAGACCCCGCAAGACCAGCAAAAGTGGGCCACCGCCTTCTACGAAGCGCAACGTGACCTGGGTGTGGTGATGGGCGGGCGCATCAACGCCGCTGCCGGCCTGGCCGACACCGCCGCCACCCTGATCAACTGCTTCGTGCAGCCCGTGGGCGACGCCATGATCGGCGCCGACGGCCACATCGGCATCATGGACGCCGCCTCGCAGGCCGCCGAAACCATGCGCCGTGGCGGGGGCGTGGGTTACAACTTCAGCGCCATCCGACCCAAGGGCGGTTGGGTCAAAAAGACCAACTCGCGCGCCTCGGGCCCGGTCAGCTTCATGAAGGTGTTCGACCAGGTCTGCCAGACGGTCGAGTCGGCCGGCGCCCGCCGTGGCGCGCAGATGGGCGTGCTCAACGTCTCGCACCCCGACATCGAGGACTTCATCGTCGCCAAGCGCACGCCTGGCACCTTGAACAACTTCAACGTGTCAGTGGGCATCGTCGCGGGCTTCATGGAAGCGCTGGCGGCCGACGCCGACTGGGAACTGGTGCACAGCGCCCAGCCCCACCCCGAAGTGCCCAACACGTATCAGCGTGAAGACGGCCTGTGGGTCTACAAGGTGGTCAAGGCCAGCCACCTGTGGGAAACCATCATGAAGTCGACCTACGACTTCGCCGAACCGGGCGTGCTGTTCCTGGACCGCATCAACGAGGAAAACAACCTCGCTTACTGCGAAACCATCGAAGCGACCAACCCTTGCGGCGAGCAGGC
>JAGNPA010000109.1 GCA_017989885.1 Aquabacterium sp. | reverse complement strand
CGCCGGGCACACCGCCACCGGCCACCGCTGCGATCACGCGCAGGTTGGTGGTCTTCATGTTTTCCAGGTCGATCTCGACCTTGGCCAGGCGGGCGGCGAACAGCGGGTCCTGATCCAGCGGCTTGCCATTCTTCATCACGCGGGCGGCCAGGTGCTTGAGGCGGTCCAGGCCCGCGACCGAGTGGCCGACGCCGGCGATGTTGGTGCGCTCGTGCGTCAGCAGGTACTTGGCGCAGTCCCAGCCCTTGTTCTCTTCGCCCACCAGGTTGGCCACCGGCACGCGCACATCGGTGAAGAAGACTTCGTTGATCTCGTGCTCGCCGTCCAGCGTGATGATGGGGCGGATCTCGATGCCGGGGGTGGCCATGTCGACCAGCACGAAGCTGATGCCCTGCTGGGCCTTGGCTTCGCGGTCGGTGCGCACCAGGCAGAAGATCATGTTGGCGTGCTGACCCAGGGTGGTCCAGGTCTTTTGGCCATTGATGACGTAGTGGTCGCCATCGCGCACGGCGGTGGTCTTGACCGAGGCCAGGTCGGAGCCGGCGCCGGGTTCAGAGTAACCCTGGCACCACCAGTCCTGACCGTTGAGGATGCGCGGCAGCCAGTAGCGCTTTTGCTCTTCGTTGCCGTACTTGATGATGACGGGGGCCACCATGGCCAGGCCGAAAGGCTGGATGCGGGGCGTGTGGGCCAGCGCGCACTCGTTGTCGAAGATGAACTTCTCAACGGGGTTCCAGCCGGTGCCGCCGTACTCGACGGGCCAGCCCGAAGCCAGCCAGCCCTTCTGGTTCAGCAGGGCATGCCACTCTTCAAAGTCGGCCTTGGTGAAGCGCTTGCCAGCGTCGCCTTTTTCTTTCAGGCGGGCGGGCACGTCGTCGTTCAGGAAGCGTTGCACCTCGGCGCGGAAGGCTTCTTCCTGAGGGGTGAAATTCAGGTCCATGTTGGTGCTCCTCGGGGCGTGATCAATAGATTTCAAACAGACCGGCGGCGCCCATGCCACCGGCAATGCACATGGTCACCACGGCCCACTTGACCTTGGGGTCCTGGGCCTTGCGGCGACGGCCTTCCAGCAGCACGTGGCCGACCATGCGGGCGCCACTCATGCCGAAGGGGTGGCCGATCGAGATGGCGCCGCCGTTGACGTTCAGGCGCTCTTCGGGGATGCCGAGCTGTTGCTGGCAGTAGATCGATTGCGAGGCGAAGGCTTCGTTGACTTCCCACAGGTCGATGTCGTCCACGCTCAAGCCGTGGCGTGCCAGCAGCTTGGGGACCGCGAACACCGGGCCGATGCCCATCTCATCGGGCTCGCAGCCGGCCACGGCAAAGCCGCGGAAGGCGCCCAGGGGTTGCAGGCCCAGGCGTTCGGCTTCCTGGCTGTCCATCAGCACGCAGGCCGAGGCACCGTCCGACAGCTGCGAGGCGTTGCCCGCGGTGATGAACTGGTCGGGGCCGCGCACCGGCGCCAGCTTGGCCAGGCCTTCGTAGGTGGTGTCGGCGCGGTTGCAGGTGTCGTGGTCGATCGACACTTCCTGGTAGGAGACGGCCTTGGTCTCCTTGTCGGTGATGCCCATGGTGGTCGTCACCGAGATGATCTCGTCCTTGAAGATGCCGGCGGCTTGGGCGGCGGCGGTCTTTTGCTGGCTGGCCAGCGAAAACTGGTCCTGGGCTTCGCGGCTGATGTTGTAGCGCTGGGCCACAACGTCAGCGGTCTCGATCATGGTCATGTACAGATCGGGCTTGTGCTCCAGCAGCCAGGGGTCGATGCCAGTTTCCAGGCCGGTGCCGTCCGGGCGGCGCAGGCCGGAGATGCTCTCCATGCCGCCGGCGACCATGACGGGGGCGCCGTCCACGATGATGCGGCTGGCAGCGCTGGCCACGGCCATCAGGCCCGAGGCGCAGAAGCGGCTGACGGTGGCGCCAGCGATGGTCAGCGGCAGACCGGCGCGCAAGGCGCTGTTGCGGCCCAGGTTGCGGCCGCTGCGGCCTTCGGGGTAGCCGCAACCGATGATGATGTCTTCGATCAGGGCCGGGTCCACGCCAGCACGGTCCACCGCCGCCTTGACGGCGAAGGCCGTCAGCGAGGTGCTGGGGGTGACGTTGAACTCGCCCCGGTGGGCTTTGGTCATGGGGGTTCGTGCGGTGGACACGATGACGGCTTCACGCATGGGATGTCTCCTGTGTTCTGCTAAGGGGCGGTCGGGTCAGGCCTGGCGGGATCAGGCTTGGTTCAGGCTGTCGAAGTTCTTGCCTTCGGCCACCAGTTGGACCAACAGCGGGGCCGGTTGCCAGAACAGCGGGTCTTCCTTGGCGAAGGCCTGGATGTCGGCCAGGATCTGGGGCAGGCCGACCAGGTCGGCGTACTTCATCGGGCCACCCTTGTAGCGGGGGAAGCCGTAGCCATGCACCAGGGTCACGTCCACGTCCAGCGGGCGCAGGGCGATGCCTTCGGCGACGACCTTGGCGCCTTCGTTGACCATGGCGGCCACATAGCGGCGCTCCAGCTCTTCGCGGGTGAAGCTGCGCGGGGTCACGCCGGCCTTGGCGCGTTCTTCGGCGACGATGGCTTCGACCTCGGGGTCGGTCTTGCCTGTGCGGCTGCCGGCTTCGTAGATGTACCAGCCACGGCCGGTCTTTTGACCGAACCAGCCGCGCTCGCACAGCTTGTCGGCCATGTGCACATAGCGGGCCTTGGGGTCACGCGTGGCGGCGCGGCGCTTGCGCGTGGCCCAGCCAATGTCGCCACCGGCCAGGTCGCTCATCTCGTACGGGCCCATCGGGTAGCCGAAGGCGCGCACCATGGCGTCGATCTCGTAGGGCGAGGCGCCGTCTTCCATCATGTAGTCGGCGGCCTGGCGGTACACGGCCAGGATGCGGTTGCCGATGAAGCCGTCGCACACGCCGGCGCGCACGGGCACCTTCTTGAGCTTCTTGGCCAGTGCAAAGCCGGTGGCGACCACGTCGGCGCTCACCTGGGCGGGCACCACGATCTCCAGCAGCTTCATGATGTTGGCCGGCGAGAAGAAGTGCAGGCCGACCACATCCTGCGGACGCGAGACGCTGCGCGCGATCTCGTCGATGTCCAGGTAGGAGGTGTTGGTGGCCAGCACGGCGCCCTTCTTGCAGACGCGGTCGAGTTCGGCGAACACGGCCTTCTTGACGCCCATGTCTTCGAACACGGCCTCGACGACGATGTCGGCATCGGCCAGCGCGTCATAGGCGGTCGAACCGTTAAAACGCGTCAGGATGGCGGCCTTGCCTTCTTCGCTCAGGCGGCCCTTCTTGATCAGGCCGTCGTAGACCTTGGCCACGCGCGACTGGCCCAGGGCCAGGGCGGCGTCATCGCGCTCGATCATGGTCACTTGCAGGCCACCGTCCAGCAGGGCCACGGCGATGCCAGCGCCCATGGTGCCGCCACCGATCACGCCCACCTTCTGGAAGGGGCGGGGCTGGGACGACTGGGTCTCGGGCGACTTGGTCACTTCGCGCTCGGCGAAGAAGGCGTGGACCAGGCCGGCGCGCTGCGGGCTGTTGAGGCACTGCACGAACAGCTCGCGCTCGGTGGCCAGGCCTTGGGCGAAAGGCTGGTCCAGGGCGGCTTGCACGCAGTCCACGATCTTGGCTGGCGAGAACAGGCCCTTTTTCTTGGCCACATCGGCGCGGGCGGCGTCGAGGGCGGCTTGCTGCGCGGTGCGGTCGGCCAGGGCGGCGGTCTGCTCGCCGCTGCGGCGCACCGGCGCGCCATCGGCCAGCAGGCTGCGGGCGTAGGCCACGCCTTCGGCGGCGATGTCGTTGCTGGTGGCAATGTGGTCGATCAGGCCCATGCGCAGCGCTTCCTTGGCGCCAGCGTGGCGGCCGCTGAGCATCAGGTCCAGCGCAGCCTGCGCGCCGATCAGACGGGGCGTGCGTTGGGTGCCGCCAGCGCCGGGCAACAGGCCCAGAGCGACTTCGGGCAGGCCCAGCTTGGCGGTTTCGACGGCCACGCGGTAGTGGGCTGCCAGGGCGATTTCCAGGCCACCACCCAGGGCGGCGCCATGGATGGCGGCGATCACCAGCTTGTCAGCGGCTTCGATCTGCAGGCAGACGTCGGGCAGCGAAGGTTCTTGCGGGGGCAGGCCGAACTCGCGGATGTCGGCGCCAGCGATGAAGTTGGCACCTGAGCCGGTGATCACGATGGCGTGCACGTCGGCGTTGCCGCTGAGCGCGGTGATCGCCTGTTGCAGGCCTTGACGCACCGCCGCGCTCAGTGCGTTGACGGGCGGGTTGGCGAGGGTCACCAGGGCGATGTGGTCGCTCACGGTGGTCTGGACAACGGGCGCGGCAGCGGTGGATTCCATGGGGTGTCTCTCTCTGTGTGCAGAAAACAAACCCGGGCCGGATGGCCTGCAGGTTCTCATGGATTGTTGGACAGCGTTACTGTCTTGACAATCCCCTCATGCGTTGACAGACTGTCAAGTCAAACTTGACAGTTGGCCCGCTCAACGGGCTGACCTCTTGCGCTATGGAACTGCAGTCTCTGTCCATGTTGGTCGAAATCCTCGACGCTGGCAACCTCTCCGAGGCCGCCCGGCGCCTGAAGATGAGTCGCGCCAACGTGAGTTACCACCTCAACCAGTTCGAGCGCGCCGTGGGCCAGCAACTGGTGCGTCGCACCACCCGGCGCATCGAGCCCACCGAGATCGGTTTGCGCCTGTACGAACACGGCCGCCAGATTCGCAACGAGCTGGAGGCCGCGCGCGAAACCGTCACCACCCTGGGCCAGACCCTGCAGGGGCGGGTGCGCCTGAGCGTGCCCAGCGGCTACGGTCAGCTGGTGATGGCGCCCTGGCTGATCGACTTCAAGCGCGCCTACCCCGGCATCGTGCTGGACGTGGTGTTTGAAAACCGCGTCGTCGACCTGATGCGCGACGAGGTGGACATTGCCGTGCGCGTGATGACCGACCCGCCCGACAACCTGGTGGCCCGCGACATGGGCCCGGTGCGTTACGTGGCCTGCGCCACACCCGGCTATGCCCAGGCCCAGGGCATGCCCGCTACGCTGGAAGACCTGTCACGCGCACCCTTGGTCACCTCGGCGGTGGTGGGGCGCCAGCTGCGTCTGGCCGCCTACCTGGAAGGCGAGCGCCACGAGGTGCCGCTGTCGCCCACGCTCACCAGCGAGAACTTCCTGTTCCTGCGTGAGGCCATCGTGGCCGGCCTGGGCGTGGGTCTGGTGCCCGACTATGTGGTGCAGGACCTGGTGAGCCGGGGCGAGATGCTCACCGCGCTCGACAACTGGAAGCTCAGCATCTTCGGCACGCAGATGTTCATGCTCTACATGCCCAACCGCCATCACACGCGGGCGGCGTCCACCTTCATCGACTTCATGCTGGCGCAGGTGCGCCAAGGGGCGTGAGCGCGGCCCGGCCTCAGTCCAGCACCGCGTGGCAGACGCGGGCGCGGCCCTCGGCCTTGGCGCGGTAGAGCTGGGCGTCGGCCAGGGCCAGCAGGGCGGCGGCATCGCCCCGGGAGGTCGGGGTGCGCACGGCCACACCCGCGCTGATGGTCAAGACCTCGGCCACGGCCGAGGCGGGGTGGCCGATGGCCAGATCCCGCACGGCCAGTTTCATGCGCTGGGCGACCTGCAGGGCGCCGTCCAGGTCGGTATCGGGCAGCAGGCAGGCGAACTCTTCGCCACCGTAGCGGCAAACCACATCGCCGGGGCGCAGGATCGTCCCCTTGAGGGCCTGGGCCACCTGGCGCAGCGCGTCGTCGCCACGCTGGTGGCCGTTCACGTCGTTGAACTGCTTGAAATAATCCACGTCGATCAGGATCAGGCCCAGGGGCCTGCCCGTTCGTTGCGCGCGCCCCCACTCCTCGGCAAGGCGTTCGTCGAAGTAGCGACGGTTGAAGGCGTGGGTGAGCGCGTCGATGAAGACCAGGCGCTTGAGCACCTCGGTCTGGCGCTGGAGGGTCAGATGGGTGTGCACCCGCGCCCGCACCACCGCCGGGTGGATGGGCTTGGTGATGAAATCGACCGCCCCGCAGGCCAGGCCGCGGGCCTCTTCCTGGGCTTCGTGGTGGGCGGTGACAAAGAGGATGGGGATGTCGCGGGTGGCGCTGTCTTGCTTGAGCTGGCGGCAGACCTCGTAGCCGTCCATGTCCGGCATCATCACATCGAGCAGGATGACGTCGGGGGCCTCTTCGCGGGCCGTGTGCAGGGCCTGCTCGCCCGAGGTGGCCATGAAGACCTGGCAGTCGTCGGCAAAGACGCGGTAGAGCACCTGGATGTTGGTGGGCTGGTCATCGACCACCAGCAGCCGAGGCTTGCGTTCGGGCTCTTTCAGCAGGTCCGCCAGCGTGGCGTCGACAGGCAGCATCCGTGTCACTCCAGGGGCCAGTTCGTCAGCAGTTGCTGACCGTGTGCGATGGCGCTGGCAAAGTCCAGATGGGCCATCGCGTCGTTGAGGGGCGTCAACGCCTCGCCCAATGCCAGGGCATGCGCGTCGTGCAGGCGGGCGTGGCAGTCGAGCGCGGTCATGTCCGAGCGTTGCA
>JAGNPA010000108.1 GCA_017989885.1 Aquabacterium sp. | reverse complement strand
GCTGTCAACCCTGCTGCCCACCAACGACAACGGCCCGAAAGGGCCGTTGTGCTGTCCGTGCGGCCATCAGGCTCACATGGGCTTGTCGCGTGCCAGGGGCGGGTTGCGCTCGAAGTAGCGGGCGATGCCGGCCATCAGGGCGTCGGCCAGTTCGTCCTGATAGGCGTCGTCTTTGAGCTTGGTCTCTTCTTCCGGATTGGTGATGAAACCGGTCTCCACCAGGATGGAGGGGATGTCCGGGGCTTTGAGCACTGCAAAGCCGGCTTGCTCAACCCGGGGCTTGTGCAGCTTTCCGACCTTGCCCAGGTGACCCAGTACAGCCGAACCCAGTTTGAGGCTGTCCTTGATCTGTGCGGTGGTCGACATGTCGAGCAAGGTGCGCATCACCGCGGCATCCTTGGCCTTGATGTTCACGCCGCCCACGAGGTCGGCGGCGTTTTCCTTCTTGGCCAGCCAGCGTGCCGAGGCGCTTGAGGCGCCCCGTTCCGACAGCACGAACACCGAGGCGCCACGTGCCTGCGGGTTGGTGAAGGCGTCGGCGTGGATGGAGACGAACAGGTCGGCCTGCACGCGGCGGGCCTTGTTGACGCGTTCGTGCAGCGGCACGAAGTAGTCGGATTCGCGGGTGAGCATGGCGCGCATGCCCGGGGTGGCGTTGATGCGGTTGCGCAGCTTCTGCGCGACGGCCAGCACCACGTTCTTTTCGTACAGACCGCTGGGGCCGATGGCGCCCGGGTCCTCGCCGCCGTGGCCGGCATCAAGCGCCACGATGACCAGGCGCTGGGCGCTGGCGCGCGGGTTGCCGGTCACCACCTTGCGCTCGGGGGCCTTGTCCGCAGGGCGCGGTGCGGCCTTGGCCACGGCCTTGTCCTGAGGCTTGTGGGGCAGCGAGCCGATGAACTCATCGAGGGCGTCGTTCATGGCCGCTGCGGCCTGCTCGGAGCTGCCGGGCGGCGCCTGGTCGGCAGGCGCGGTGCTGCCCGGCGCCGACATGAAGGCCCCTGGGCTGCCCCCCACTGGCGGCTTGGTGGGCGCTGCGGGCTGAGGGTTCAGGTTGGTGCTGCGCTGCAGGGCCAGGATCGGGTCGCTGTCGAGCGTGGGGTACAGGTCGAACACCAGCCGGTGCTGGTAGGCCGCCACGGGCGCCAGGCCGAACACCTGAGGCTTGGTCTGCTGCTTGAGGTCCAACACCAGTCGGACCACATTGGGCTTGTTCTGGCCCACGCGCACGCCTGCGATGAAGGGGTCGTCCGCGCGCACCTTGCTGACCAGTTCCTTGATCTGCGGGCTCAGGGCCAGGCCTTCGATGTCGATGACCAGACGGTTGGGATGGTCGATGGCAAAGAAGTTGGCGTTGAGGGCCGTGTCCGACTCCAGCGTGACGCGGGTGTAGACCTCGGCCGGCCACACGCGCACGGCCACCAAGTCCGCGCCCCAGGCCAGTTGCTGCGGTCCCAGCCACAGCACCACGGCGCCACCCAGCGATTGCTGCAGCAGCTGGCGGCGAGAAGGGGAGGTCGTTGGCTTGCGGGTCTGACTCATGGCTGGGCAATCCTTTGGCGCAAGGCCTCGCCCGTGGGGGTGAGGGCCTGCAGGCGCACATCGCGGCGTGTGTCGGAGACGGGGGTGAGGGACAGGCGCAGATCAGGACGGGGCAACAGGCCCGCCGCCTGCTCGGGCCATTCGGCCAACTTCAGTCCAGGCGCCGCGAACAGGTCGCGAAAGCCGGCGTCTTCCCATTCCTGCGGGTCGTTGAAGCGGTAGAAGTCGAAGTGGTGGATCTGGATACCCGCTGCTTCGTGCGGCTCCACCACCGCATAGCTGGGGCTCTTGATGCGGCCTTCGACCCCCAGCGCGCGCAGCAGGTGGCGCGTGAAGGTGGTCTTGCCTGCACCCAGTGTGCCATGCAGCTCGATGTACACCGTTTGACCCTGCGTGAGCATGGGGCGCAGCCCTGCTGCCAGGCGCTCGGCCATGACTTGGCAGTCGCTTTCATCCGACCATTGGAAAGCGTCGGTTTGAGAGGGGGGCGAACTTGCTACGATCGACACATGCATCCTGAACTTCAGCCGCCCTTGCCAGACGAGCACTGCCTCCAGGCCGATCCTGTCGAGGTCATGGCTCAACTGCGCCAATGGGCGACAACATTGGGATTTTCTCAGATTGGCGTAGCCAGTGTGGATTTGTCAAGTGCCGAGCCGGGTTTGCTGGCCTGGTTGGCGCGTGGTTTTCACGGTGAGATGCACTACATGGCGAGTCATGGCCTCAAGCGCGCGCGCCCGGCTGAGCTGGTGCCCGGCACGGTGCGCGTCATCACGGCCCGCATGGATTACCTGCCAGCCAGCGTCGCTGCCGAAGGCTGGCAAGCGGTGGAATGGGCGCGCCTGCAACGCCCCGACGCCGCAGCCGTGTCGATGTACGCACGCGGTCGGGACTATCACAAGGTGCTGCGCGCCCGTCTGCAAAAGCTGGCTGACCAACTGGCCGGCTTGCTCGGGCCGCTGGGCTACCGTGTCTTCACCGACTCGGCCCCGGTGCTGGAGGTGGAACTGGCCAGCCGCAGCGGCGTGGGCTGGCGGGGCAAGCACACGCTGTTGCTGTCGCGCGAGGCCGGGTCCACCTTCTTCTTGGGCGAGATCTATGTGGACGTGCCCTTGCCCCTGACCGAGCCGGTCACGGCCCACTGCGGCGCCTGCCGCTCGTGCATGGACCTGTGCCCCACCCAGGCCATCGTGGGTGAGCGCCAGGTGGATGCGCGGCGTTGCATTTCGTACCTCACCATCGAGCACGATGGCCCGATTCCGCACGAGCTGCGGCCCTTGATGGGCAACCGCATCTACGGCTGTGACGACTGCCAGCTGGCCTGCCCTTGGAACAAGTTCGCGCAGCGCGCCCGTGTGCCCGACTTCGATGTGCGACCGGCCTTGAACGACCCGACCTTGCTGCAGCTGTGGCAGTGGGACGAAGCCACCTTCTTGCGCCTGACCGAGGGCAGCCCGATTCGGCGCATTGGCCATGCACGCTGGCAGCGCAACATCGCAGTGGCGATGGGCAATGCGCTGGCCGCGTGGCGTGACCGTGACCTCACGGCCGATGAGACCGCCTTGCGCGACCAGTTGGTGCAGGCCCTGCAAGCCTGGCTGAACACCCCGATGGTGACAGGGGACGCCCAAGCCCAGGTAGCAGAGCATGTGCGCTGGGCACTGGCCCAGCAACACGCTCCGCAAGCGGATCAGATCAGCTGTTGACCAGCACGACCTTGCCGCGCACCTGACGGGTGCCCATCAGCGCAAAGGCTTCCTTCAGCTGCGACATCGGCAGCTTGTGCTCGATGACGGGCTTGATCTTGCCCTCCATGTACCAGGCTGCCAACTGCATCAGGCAGGCGGCATTGTTTTGCGGTTCGCGGCGGGCAAACTCGCCCCAGAACACGCCCGAGATGGTCGCGCCCTTGAGCAGGGCCAGGTTCAGCGGCAGGTTGGGGATGGCGCCATTGGCAAAGCCCACCACCAGCAGGCGACCGCGCCAGCCGATCGAGCGGAAGGCCTGCTCGGTGAGATCGCCGCCGACCGGGTCGTAGATCACGTCCGGGCCCTTGCCTTCGGTGAGCGTCTTGAGCTCATCGCGCAGGTTCTGCGTGCTGTAGTTGATGGTGGCATCGGCCCCCAGTTCCTTGCACAAGGCGCACTTCTCGTCGGTCGAGGCGGCGGCGATCACCTTGGCGCCCGCAGCCTTGGCAATCTGGATGGCGGCGGTGCCCACGCCCCCCGCAGCACCCAGCACCAGCACGGTCTCGCCAGCCTTCAAGGCGCCACGGTCCATCAGGCCGTGGTAGGTGGTGCCATAGGTGCACAGGAAGGCGGCGCCGTCTTCAAACGAAAACGCCGGGGGCAGGGGCATCAGCACTGCGGCCTTGGAAATGGTGTGGGTGCCGAAGCCGCCCGTGCCACCAAAGCCGGCCACGTGGCTGCCCACGCTCAGGTGCTTGACGCCTTCGCCCACGGCTTCGACCACACCCGCAAATTCGGCGCCCGGCACGAACGGCAGCGGCGGCTTCATCTGGTACTTGCCCTGCACGATCAGCAGGTCGGGGAAGTTCAGGCTGGCGGCCTTGATGGCCACGCGCACTTCACCCGGGCCGGGTTCAGGCGTGGGTGAGTCTTGCCAGGTCAGGGCATCAGGGCCGCTCAGTTCGTTGCAGATCCAGGCTTGCATGTGTAGAGGTCTCCGAGGGTCGAGGTGCCCTGAACCGTGGGTTACAGGGCGTTCTTGTCAAAGGTGTTGCACTGATTGATGTCACCCGTCTGCATGCCGCGCTTGAACCAGGTCATGCGCTGCTCGCTGGTGCCATGGGTGAAGCTTTCGGGCGACACCGGGCCGCCACTCTTGCTCTGCAGGGTGTCGTCGCCAATCTGGGCGGCGGCATTGAGGGCTTCTTCCACATCACCGGCTTCGATGATCTGGCGGCTGTTTTGCGCGTGGTGGGCCCATACGCCGGCATAGCAGTCGGCCTGCAGCTCCAGGCGCACGCTCATGGCGTTGTATTGGGCCTCACTGAGGCGCTGGCGCATCTGGTCCATCTTGGCCGTGGTGCCCACCAGGTTCTGCACATGGTGACCCACCTCGTGGGCGATCACATAAGCCTGCGCGAAGTCACCCGGGGCGCCCAGACGCTGGTGCATCACGTCGAAAAAGTCCAGGTCCAGGTAGACCTTGCTGTCACCCGGGCAGTAGAAGGGGCCCATGGCCGACTGGCCGGTGCCGCAGGCCGTGGGCACGGCGCCGCGAAACAGCACGAGTTTCGGGTCCTGGTACTGGCCGCCAGCTTGCTGAAACAGCACGCGCCAGACGTCTTCGGTGTCGGCCAGAATGGTGCGCACGAAGCGGGTCTCTTCGTCGTTGGCGGGCGGGGCGTTCGGGTCGGGCGCGCTGACAGTGGGGCCGCCCCCGCCACCCAGCAGGTTGAGCACCGTCATGGGGTTGATGCCCAGGAAGTAGCTCGCCACCAGGGCGATGGCCACACCGCCCAGGCCCAGCTTGCCGCCGCCCAAGCCGCCAGCGCGGCCGCCACGTCCCCGGACGTCTTCGACGTTGTCGCTTTCTCGGTTGCCTTGCCAGCGCATGGTGCGGTCCTTTCAGGGTGAGCGTGTCGCATGGTGCCTGCGTGGCATGGTAGCAGCGGCGACCTAGAATCCAGGGCCTGGTTCCGTCTTGCGGATCGACGGCGGCACTTTCTTTCTGGCCTCTCCCTGAGCATGTCGTTTTTGTCCGTTTTCACCGCCCCTGTCTCCTCGTCTTCCGCAGGGGCAAACCGCCTGACCATGCCGACCCGCTGGCTGTGGCTGGTGGCGTTGGCCTCGCTCGCCTGGCGTGGCTGGATGGCCGCCGTCATGCCCCTGACGGGGGACGAAGCGCTGTTTTACTGGTGGGCGCGCTTTCTGGACTACGGCTACTACGACCACCCGCCCATGGTGGCGTGGTGGATTGCCGCGATGCGCGCCGTGCTGGGCGATGCCGAGTGGGCCATCCGCATGCCGGCGGTGCTGTTGCCACTGGGGGTGGGCTGGGCGCTGTGGTGGGCCTGGTCGCCGGTCAGTCGCGAGCGCGCGGCCTGGGCCATCTTGCTGTACTGGCTGGCTCCCATCAACTGGCTCAATGCCCTGATCGCCACCGACACGCCCTTGATTCTGTGGGCGGCCTGGTCCACGGCGGCCCTGGTGCGGGCCGAGCAGGCGGCCGACCGGGGGCGCTCGCCATGGGGCCTGTATGCGCTCAGTGGCGTGTTCATGGGCCTGGCCTTCCTGTCCAAGTACTTTGCCGTGCTGCTGGGCATGGCCTTTGTCGTGTACTTCGCGCTGTTTGCGCGGGCGCGCTGGCGCGCTCTGGTGCTGATCGTGCTGTGCGCCTTGCCGTCGGTGGCGGTGAACGTGCTGTGGAACCTCCAGCACTGCTGGACCAACATCATGTTCAACCTGTTCAATCGCAACGAGGGCTCGGAGGGTTCGCTGGCCAACGTCGCGGTCTATGCGGTGATGATGGCCTACCTGATCAGCCCGGTGTTGCTGTGGTTGGGCTGGCGACACCGCAGCGCATGGCGCGCGGGTCTGAAGGGGCAAGCCTTGCTGGCCTGTGCCGCCCTGGTGCCGCTGACACTGTTCGGCCTGCTCGCTTTCAAGAAGGAGATCGGCCTGCACTGGGTGATGGGCTTTTACCCCTTCCTGTTCGTGATGTGGGCCTGGGTGCTGCCCGCTCCGGCACTGCGCACGGCCGCACGGGGCCTGGGCGTCTTCCTGGTCTTGCACCTGCTGGTGGCCGGTGGGGCAGCACTCTCGGACCTGAGCCAGTGGCAGGACATGAAACAGCACGTCCGGGTGGTCGACAAGAACTACCACCGCTTCGTCGAGGCAGCCCGCGCCGAAGACATGGTCAAACAGGTGCAGGTGCCTGGTGTGGTGTTGGCGTCGAATGCCTACTCGGCGGCCTCGATCTTTGGCTATGCCGCAGGCCACCATGTGCCGGTGCTGGGCCTGGGC
>JAGNPA010000107.1 GCA_017989885.1 Aquabacterium sp. | reverse complement strand
GCGCAAAAGCGCGACTACACCCTGGTGCTCAAGGGCACGCTGGGTCTGTCGCGGATGCGCTTTCCGCAAGGCACGCTGGCCCCGATGCTCGATGCCGTGGCGCGTGCGCCCCTGTGGGCCGAAGGGCTGGACTTTGGCCACGGCACGGGCCACGGCGTGGGCTACTTCCTGAACGTGCACGAGGGGCCGCAGTCGATTTCGAAGGCGGTGCCGGTGCCGGACATGGCGATGTTGCCGGGCATGATCACCTCGATCGAGCCGGGCTTGTACCGACCCGGCCAGTGGGGCATCCGCATCGAGAACCTGGTGTTGAATGTGCCCGTGACGCCGGCCGTGCCCGATGCGGAGCCCGGCACGCCCGAATATGGGCGCTATCTGGCGTTCGAGACACTGAGCCTGTGCCCCATCGACACCGACTGCATCGACCGCAGCCTGCTGCGCGACGACGAGGTGCAGTGGCTCAACGCTTACCACGCGGACGTGCTGCGCCGGCTGAGCCCGCTGGTGACCGGGGATGCGCTGGCGTGGCTGCAACGCCGCACCCAGCCCTTGTGATGGCGCGCCCCTCGTTCATCTGACCGATGGGCCGAATGGGGGAAGCTCGCTAGACTGCGGGCAGAACCCTCCCCCTTTTTGACGCCATGAACATTTCGCATTTCAACGACCTGCTGGAAGCCGCCCGTCAGCAACCCGACGCCCAACGCCTGTTGCTGGTGTTTACCGGTGCCGGCCTGCCCGATGACGCCACCCCGGAGCAAAAAGCCGCGTTTGACGCCGGCCACGGTGGCGAGTTGACGCCCCTGATGTGCGTGGACAAGACGCCCGCTGAGATCGGCAGTTTCGACAAGCTGGTGAGCGAGGCCGCACAGTTCGGCCACGATTGGGTGGTGGTGTTCGTGGCCGGGATGTCCGGCATCGGGCCACGCGCGCCATCGACCGAGGATGCGCAGTCGCACCTGCAGGGCATGGTCGACGCCATCAAGGTGGGTCAGATTGACAACTTCATCCCGTTCAACCTGGATGGCGATGCCATCCGCTTGAACTGAGCGACGCTGAGCGCCCCCCGGCGACCAGCGCGCGCAGCTCAGCCCACTCTCGCCACTCATTCCGCCATCGCGATCTCCGTTGGCACTGCAACAGCGGGCGCCGGCGCAGGGGTCCACCCACCACCCAGGGCCTTGTAGAGCAGCACCGTGTGGGTGTTGAGCTCGATTTCGGCCTGCGTGGCCTCGTCTTCGCGCTTGAGCGCGTCGGCCTGGGCTTCCAGCGCCGCTTGCAGCAAGGCCTGGCCAGCGCCAAAGTGCGCCATGCGTTCGCGCGCGAACTGGTGCGCGAGGTCGGCCGTCTGGGTCAGGTAGGCCACGCGTGAGGTGAAGGCGCGGTGAGCGGTGTAGACGTTCTCCACGTCTTCCAGGGCCCCCAGCACCGTCTTTTCATATTCGAGCGCCACGCCTTCGAGCTGCGCTTCATTGGCCGCGATGTTGGCGCGGATGCGCCCTGCCGTGAAGATGGGCAGGCGCAGGCCCACGCCCAGCGACTGGGTGCCGAAGTTGTAGCCTTCGACGTTGTCGGGGTGGGCGCGCCCCGCCGAGGCCCCCAGGCCGATGTAGAACTTGGGGAACAGCTCGGCGCGGGCCGAGCCCACTTTGGCCGCCTGAGAGCGCACCTTGCGCTCCACCCCGCGCACGTCGGGACGGCGGGCCAGCACATCGCCAGGCAACACGGCCGGCAGGCTGGGCGGACGCTGGGCCCCGGGTGGCTGCGGCGGCAGTTCGGTCAGGCTCTGCGGGGTTTGGCCCATGAGCACGGCGATGCGCCGCAGGTGGCTGGCCAGCAAGGCCTTCAGGGGCTCGACCTTGGACTGGGCATCGCGCAGGTACATCTCGGCACGGGCCACATCGGCGGCCTCTGTTTGCCCGGACTGGAAGCGCCCTCGGGCGTACTTCACGCCGCGCTCGGCCACGTAGATGGCCCGCTCGACGATGCGCATGCGCTTTTCCACGCCGCGCGCCTCGAAGTAGCGGGTGGCGATGTCGGCGGCCACCATGAGCTGGGCGCCGTGCTGCTGCTCGTGTGCGCCCAGAATGAGCTGATGCACCATTTCGGCATCGGCATGGCGGGCGCCGAAGATGTCCACCTCCCAGGTGGCCGCCAGGCCGTAGGCGTGGGTGTTGCCCAGCGGCATGCTGGCGTTTTGCGGGAAATTGGGGGTCACGTTGCCCGGCAGGGGAATGGGGATGTTGCCCGGCCAGCCGGGAACGGCCGAGCCGCCGAGCTGCGTGGGCACCGCCCCGCTTTCGCGAGAGCGCCCTGCCCCAGCGGCCAGGTCAACCGTGGGGTAGTAGGCCGATTCGGCCATGCCGTGAAAGGCACGTGCCTCCTTGATGCGGGCCAGCGCGATGCGCACATCGACGTTCTGGCGCAGGCCTTCTTCGATGTAGCCGCTCAACACCGGGTCGTCGAGCTGCTTCCACCACTGTGCGATGTCGGCGCTGCCTTGCGCGGTGGCCGGGTCCACAGAGTCGAATTGCCCGGGCACCTGCACAGCCAGCGGTGGCATGTCGACTTTCACGGTGGTGCAGGCCGAGGCCAGCAAGGTCACGGCCGCCGCCGCGAGCAGACGCACGGTGGTGGGAAAGGTGGCGGATCGGTTCACCAGACTGCGATGAGCACGCATGTGTCACTCCAAAAAGCGAGAAGAGGGGTTCAGCCCTGACGGGCCAGCATGGAGCGAAAGCGCATCAGCGCCAGCGCCAGGAAAGCGATGCCGATGCCACCGACGGCCAGCATCTGCGGCCAGACGATGTCCACCCCGGCGGCCCGGTACAAGATGCCCTGGGTGAGCTGAACGTAGTGGGTCGAGGGGGACAGTTGCATGAGGTGCTGCAGCCACATCGGCATGTTCTCGAACGGGGTGGCCGAGCCCGAGAGCATGTACATGACCACAAACACCGGCACCGCCAGCAGACCGAACTGCGGCATGGACGACGCCACCGTGGCGAGCAAGATGCCCAGCGCGGTGAGCGAGAACAGGTAGAGCCCGGTGCCCAGCAGGAACAGCATCACCGAGCCCTCCACCGGCACGCCGAGCACGCCTTCGATGATGGCCAGCACCGACACGGCCACCGCCAGCAGGATCACCAGGCCGTTGGCCACGATCTTGGCGACCGCGATCTCGCTGGGGCGCACCGGCATCACCAACAGGTGTTCGATGGTGCCGCGCTCGCGCTCGCGGATGACCGCCGCGCCCACCAGCACCACCGACAACACGGTCACGTTGTTGATGAGCTGCATCACCGAGGTGAACCAGCTGGTGATGGTGTTGGGGTTGTAGAGCACGTGGATGACCTGGCGCATCGGCATCCGCTTGTCCAGACCGTCCACCTTGAACTCGCTGAGCGTTTCACTCAGAACGATCTCGGTGATGTAGGCGATGCCCAGTTGGGCCTGGGCCATGGCGGTGGCGTCCACCGTCAACTGCACGGTGGTGGGTCGCTGGCCGTGGATGTCGGCCTCGAACTGCCGCGGGATCTCGAGGATGAAGAGATAGCGCCCTTCGTCCATGGCCGCTTGCGCCGTCTCCGGGGTCAGATCGACGGGCGTCTGGAACATGGGCATCTGCAAGGCGGCGCGGATGCGCTGGGACAGGCCAGACTGGTCGTGGTCGATGATGCCGATGGTCACGTTGGTGACGTCGGCCTTGGCGCCCACGGCCACCACGTAGACGGCCACCGTGAAGGAGATCAGGATGGCGCCCATCATGGTGCGGTCACGCAGCACGCAGCGCAGCTCTTTGAGGCTGAGATAGAAAACGTTGATGAACCAGATCATGTCAACGCTCCTGCTTGCTGACGAACAGGCGAGCTGCCGTCAGGTAGGCGACCGAAAAACCCATCATGACCACACAGGCCACGCCCAGGGTGTGCCACTGCACTTGCCAGTTCTTGGTGAACACGCCCAGGCTGACCTTCTGGAACCAGGAGGACGGGAAGCCTTGGGCGATGTAGAAGTTGACCCCGTCGAGCGTGGAGACCGGGCTGAGCACACCCGCGAAGTTGGTGGTGATGATCACGCACAGGATGGCGGTGAGGAACTGCGCGGCCACCTGCGTTTGCACGAAGGCCGAGATCAGCAAGCCCATGGCGGTGATGGCAAAGGCGTAGGCCGTGGCCCCCAGCGTGAGCGCCAGGAAACTGCCCTTGAGCGGCACTCCCAGACCCCAGATGAGCACGGCCACCAGGGTGAGGTAGCTCAGCAGGGTCAGCGCCACATAGGGCAGCTGTTTGCCGACCAGAAACTCGCTGATGGCGCCCGGTGAAGCGTACAGGTTGACCATGGTGCCCATTTCCTTTTCGCGCACCACGCCCAGGGCGGTGAGCATGGCCGGAATCAGGGTCAGGGCCAGCATGAGGTTGCTGGGGCCGAACACAAACACGCTCTGGTACGACGGGTTGTAGGCCATGCGGGGCGCCACCGTGATCGGCATGGTGGGCACCTCGGCCCCTGGCGTGGCCTGGGCGAGGCGCACGGCATGTTCGATGGACACGGCCTTGATCGAGTTGACCGTGTGCGCGGCCCGCACCAGGCTGCCGCCATCGACGTAAAAGCCCACTTCCGGCTGCCGCTGACCGATCAGGTCACGCCCAAAGCCCGGCGGCAGGTCGATCACCAGCCAGGACTGGGATGAGCGCAGTTGCGCGTCGATCTCGCTGGCGTCGCTGAGCGGCGGCATCTCGACAAAGTGCGTGGAGCCGGCGAAATGTTCGACAAAGCGACGGCTGTCGGTGCTCTGGTCGCGGTCGAGCACCGAGAAGCGGATGTCCTCCACATCGAAGCTCAGGCCCCAGGTGGCCGCGCACAGCACGATGATGGGGCCGATGATGGCGAAGGCCAGACGGATGCTGTCATGGCGGAGTTCCATGGCCTCGCGCTGGGCAAAGGCCCACATGCGGCTGAACCACAAGGCGATGGCCGACGGCTGCTTCGTCTCGGCAGCCGGCGGGGTCAGGGGCAGGTCCAGCGGATCGTCCTCGATCGGGGTGTGCGGCAGGTGTTCGGCTTCCTGGTCAGCTTCCAGGTAGTCGATGAAGGCCTGCTCCAGGGTTTCGCAGCCACGCTGGACACACAGATCGTCGGGCTTGCCCACGGCCAGCACGCGCCCGCGGTGCATCAGGGAGATGCGGTCGCAGCGTTGCGCTTCGTTCATGAAGTGGGTGGACACGAACAGGGTGACGCCCTCCTCGCGCGACAGGCGGATCATGTGGCGCCAGAACATGTCGCGGGCGGCCGGGTCCACGCCAGAAGTGGGCTCATCCAGGATCAGCACTTCGGGCTTGTGCAGACAGGCGGCGGCCAGTTGCAGGCGCTGGCGGATGCCCAGCGACAGGCTGGCCGGCATGGTCTCGGCATAGGGGCGCAGCTCGAAGGTGTCCAGCGAGGCTTCGATGGCCTGCGTGGCCGTGGCCGGGTCCATGCGATACAGGCGCGCGTGCAGCACCAGGTTCTGGCGCACGGACAGCTCTTCGTACAGCGAGAACAGCTGCGACATGTAGCCGATGTGCAGGCGGGTGCGCAGATCCGACGCGTCCACCGGTTTACCCAGCAGGCGCGCCGAGCCCTCGGTGATGTCAAGCAAACCGGTGAGCATCTTCATGGTCGTGGTCTTGCCGCAACCGTTGGAGCCCAGGAAGCCGAAGATCTCACCACGAGGAATGCAGAAGGTCACGTCGCGCGCGGCCACGAAATCGCCAAAGCGGCGGGTCAGGCCTTCGGCTTCCATCGCCGGGGGGCCATCGTGCGGGGGCAAAGGCGGGATCAGCAGGGGTGCGGTGTCGCCCTTGCGGGAGAGTTTGATGTAGGCCTCCTCCAGGCTGGCCGAGCGGGTTTGTTCCAGCACGCCGATGGTGGGCGCACACACCAGCACACGGCCTTCGTCCATGGCCACGAGGTGGTCGAAGCGCTCGGCCTCTTCCATGTAGGCGGTGGCCACCAGCACCGTCATGTGCGGGCGCTCCAGGCGCAGGCTCTCGACCAGCGCCCAGAACTGGCGGCGTGACAAGGGGTCCACGCCCGTGGTGGGCTCGTCCAGAATGAGCAGGTCGGGGTTGTGCACGAGGGCCGCGCACAGTGAGACCTTTTGCTTCATGCCGCCCGAGAGCTTGCCCGCCGGACGCGCATGGAAGGGATCGAGCGCGGTGGCACGCATGAGGCGCTGGATGCGTGCGTCGCGCTCTGCGGGTGGCACCCCGAAGAGGCGCGCCGAGAAATCGATGTTGTCGTAAACGGACAGCGAGCGGTACAGATTGCGCCCGAGGCCTTGGGGCATGTAGGCCACCCGAGGGGCCAGCTCGCGCCGGTAGGCGGCATCGGCCACGTCCCCGCCCAGTACGGTCAGGTGGCCGGACTGCAGCTTCTTGACCCCGGCCATGAGCGCGAGCAAGGTGGACTTGCCGACCCCATCGGGCCCCACCAAACCCACGGTCTTGCCCATGGGCAGGGACAGGCTGACCTGATCCAGGGCCGGCTTGCCGTCGT
>JAGNPA010000106.1 GCA_017989885.1 Aquabacterium sp. | reverse complement strand
CAAACGCACCGACCTGAACGTGCCCGCCAAGCTGGAAAAGCTGGTGGCGCTG
Organism: Aquabacterium sp.; assembly: GCA_017989885.1. Lineage (GTDB taxonomy): Bacteria > Pseudomonadota > Gammaproteobacteria > Burkholderiales > Burkholderiaceae_C > Aquabacterium. The sequence continues at coordinate 6,497 of JAGNPA010000106.1, read as the reverse complement.
CTGCCCCCCTGTTTCGTGCTGTCCCAACAGGTTCAAGCCTGCATCGACAGCAGCTGGGGCCATGTCGGCGCCAGCCTGCCCAGCCCCTTGCCACGTCGCCACCTGCAGGCCAGCATCGAGCGCAACGGCGTGCTGGTCGGCCACATCCACACCTGGTACCCGGACGAACTCAACAGCCCGCAGGCCACCTTCCTGAGCGAAGAGCGCGAGCTCATCGCCAGCGTCGCAGCGCAGCTCAACGAAATGCTCCAGCGCCTGCAGGCCGCCGAACGCGTCGAGCGCCTGACCTCGCTGTACGACATGCTCAGCAGCACCAGCCGGGAGGTGGCGCAGCGGCATCAACGTGACGACATCCTGAGCGCCCTGCTGGGGGTCTTGCGTCGCCGCAGCGCGTTTCCCACCCTGTTCATGGCCTTGAACGACGGACCCGGCACCCCGTTGCGCCTGCACCCGAGCCTGCATCATGGGCTCACGCCCGACCAGGTGAGCACCCTCAACGAGCTGCTGGCGCAGTCCACCAGTCCGTTCGACCCGACGCAAGCGCGCCTGGCACGGGGCCATGTGGTGTCGCAAGGCGTACCCCTGCCGCCCTCTCGGGGCAGCGAGGCCCCCTTGCCGCCCAGCGCATCCGAGCGCTGGCTGCACAGCCTGATGCAGCGTGGCCTGAGCCATCAGGCCCTGATGCCCCTGCGGTGTGAAGACCGCCCCATTGGCATCGTGGCCCTGTACACCCACGGCCTGGCGGATCTGGATGCCGAGCAGACCCGGCTGCTGGAGGACATCGCCAACGAAGTCCAGGCGGCGCTGGACCGCGCGGCCTCCCGCAGCCGCAGCCTGAGTGCCGAGGAAACCGCCGAGCACATGGCCCGCCGCTTTGAGCAGGTGTTCCAGGTCACCCCGATCCCGATGCAGATCCACCGCCGACAGGATCGGCGCGTCATGGCGCTCAATGCCGCCCACCAGCAGTGGCTGGGCTACTCGCTGGCCGACTTTGCCGACGAAGCACAGTGGTTCGAACGCGTCTATGCCGACGAAGGCGAGCGCACCGTGCTGATGCGCCACTGGTACGAGCACCTGGAGACCTATCGCAGCGGCGAGCCGGTGGTCTCCCCCGAGCTGACCCTGCGCTGCAAGGACGGCAGCCGTCGCATCGCGCGCGGCACCATGACCGTGAGTGGCGACGACGTGATCGTGGCCTGGACCGATCTCACCGAGATCCGCCGCAACGAGCAGGCCCTGCGCGACAGCGAGCAGCGCTTTCGCAGCATGGTGGAGCAGACGATCAGCGGCATCTTCGTGCGCCGCGAACGCCACTTCATCTACGTCAACCCCCGCTTTGCCGAGATCATGGGCTACCCGACCCACGAGCTCATTGGGCAAGACACGCTGCGCTTCGTGGTGCTGGACGAGACACAACACACCGAGTCCGGCCTGCTCGAACGTCAGGCCCAGGTGGACGATGGCACCCTGGCCAGCGACAGCACCAGCGTGCCCGTGCGCCGCAAGGATGGTCGCGTGATCGAGCTGGGCCTGCACGCCAAACGCATCGTCTGGGACGACGGGCTGCCCGCCACCATCGTGATGGCCCAGGACATCACCGATCGCAAGCACGCCGAAGATCAGATTGCCAGCTATGTGCACCAACTCGAAGCCGCCATGCAGGGCACCTTGCTGGCCGTCTCGAACATGGTCGAAATGCGCGACCCCTACACCGCCGGGCACGAGCGCCGTGTGGGCCTGATCGCCGCAGCCATCGCACGCGAGCTGGGCTGGGACGAGGCACGTTGCCGCGATCTGGAAATGATCGGCCTGGTCCACGACATCGGCAAGATCGCCGTGCCCTCGGAAATCCTGACCAAACCCAGCCGGCTCTCCAAGCTCGAAATGGAGTTGATGAAGGGCCATGCGCAGGCGGGCTACGACATCCTCAAGGACGTGCCCTTCCGCACACCGGTGGCCGAGATCATCCGCCAGCACCACGAGCGCCTGGACGGCAGTGGCTACCCGCGTGGCCTGAAAGGCGACGAGATCCTGCCCGAGGCCCGCGTGCTGGCCGTGGCCGACGTGCTGGAATCCATGTCCTCGCACCGCCCCTATCGGCCAGCGGTGGGCATCGACGCCGCCCTGGCCGAGCTGATGAACAACCAGGGCACGTTGTTCGACCCCGAGGTGGTGGGCGCGGCGGTGCGCCTCGTCCGCGAGCGGAGCTACGCCTTACCCACCTGACACCTGATTGCGGCCTGCGTGCTTGGCCTGGTAGAGCGCCTGGTCGACACGCTCCATCAAGTTCGCCAGGGTCTCGCCCCGCTGCAACTCGGCCACGCCCATCGACACCGTCACGCGCCCCATCTCCCCCTGCTCGGCATCGGCAACGCGTTCACGCAGGCGCTCGGCCTGCAGCAGCGCCGCAGCCTGCTCGCAATAGGGCAGCACCAGCAAAAACTCCTCGCCACCCCAGCGCACCACGCTGTCGGTGGCGCGCACCCCGGTGCGCAGCACCGCAGCGACACGCTGCAGCACCTGGTCACCCGCCGGGTGCCCCCAGGTGTCGTTGATGGCCTTGAAGTGGTCCACATCGGCCATGATCAGGCAAAACGGCTTCTGACCTTCTCGGGCGGCCAGGAAGGCGCGCTCCAGTTGCCACTCGCCAGCGCGGCGGTTCAGCAGGTCGGTCAAGGGGTCGCGTGTGGCCTGCTCCCTCAAGGTTTGCTCGGTGTGCGCACGCGCGGTCTGATCCCGGATCACGCTGACAAAGTGGGTCACCGCCCCACCGGCATCGCGGATGGGCGAGACGGTTTCTTCACAATGAATCAGGTGCCCCTGCTTGTGCCGGTTGATGAACACCGCCCGAAAGGTCTGCCCTGACTGGATGGCCGCCCAGAGACGCCCGTAAAAGGCCTCGGTGTGCTCACCGGACTTGAGCATGGCGGGGTTCTGGCCCAGGGCCTCGACCCGGCTGTAGCCGGTGATGAGTTCAAAGCCATGGTTGACGAATTCGATCTCGCCCTGGGCATTGGCAATCATCACCGCATCCTGGGTCGCGTCCAGGGCCTGCGCCAGCAACTGGCTGGTGGCGCGCGCCTCGGTCACCGCACTGATGTCTTGCTGGACCGACACGTAATGGGTGGTGACGCCGGCCTCGTCCTTCACCGGCGAGATGTTCCACTCCACGGTATAGGGTCGGCCGTCCTTGCGGTAATTGACGGTGGAGCCCCTGAAAAACCGGTTGGCCTGCAGGCACTCGCGCAAAGTCTGAAGCACCTCAGGACTGGTCTGTGCCCCCTGCAGGATGCGCGGCGTCTGCCCCAGCAGCTCGGTCGCGCTGTAGCCTGTCATCTCGCAAAAGGCCGGGTTGGCATACACGATGCGCGGGCCCATTGGCCCCGGCTGTGCATCCGTGATCAACACAGAATTGAAGGACTGCTCCAAGGCCGAGCGCAGCAAACCTGAACGCACCAGCCATGTCTCATCATGAGAGCTCATTTGCCTCCTTATCGGGCATCTTATCCGCGCCGCTGGTCCATGACCCCGCAGGCCATCATCTGTGTTCTCACAGTATGACAGTCTAGAACATGGGCCCCTCAGGACATGCCCGACACGACACCGCACCCAAGGATCCGCAGCCAGCGCCACACTTGATGTGGCGCAAGACCCTCGACGGACACGGGCTTACCGTGGCAACATCACCTTGTCCGATTTCGCTGGGGCTGCCCATTGCGAGCCCATCCTCCTGACAGGAGCTGCCTTTGCTGTCCGCCTACATCACCCACCCTGATTGCGCCCGCCACGAAATGGGCCCGCACCACCCCGAGTGCCCCGAGCGGCTGGGCGCGATCAACGACATGCTGCTGACCAAGGGCCTGCTGGACTACATGGCCCCGTACGACGCCGAGCCGGCCACCGTGGACCAGCTGGAGCGCGCGCACGCTGCGCTGTATGTGCAGGAGCTGATCGCCGCCTCGCCCACCGAGGGCTACCACCACGTCGACCCCGACACCAGCATGAACCCGCACACGCTGCAGGCCGCCCTGCGCGCGGCAGGCGCCGTGGTGCAGGCCACCGACCTGGTGCTGGGCGGCAAGGCCCCCTCGGCCTTTTGCAACATTCGCCCCCCCGGCCACCATGCCGAACGCGACTCGGCGCAGGGCTTTTGCTTTTTCAACAACGTGGCCGTGGGCATCCGCCACGCGCTGGACGTGCATGGCCTGCAACGCGTGGCCCTGATCGACTTTGACGTGCACCACGCCAACGGCAGCGAAGACATCCTGATGGGCGACGAGCGCGTGCTGATGTGCTCCATCTACGAAAAGGGCCTGTTCCCCGACTCGGGCGAGTCCCACGATGGCCCCAACATGGTCAACGTGGGCCTGCCCGCCCGCGTGGGCAGCGACGCCTTCCGCGAGGCCGTGCTCGAACAATGGCTGCCGGCGCTCGATGCCTTTGCGCCCCAGTTGATCTACATCTCGGCGGGCTTTGACGCCCACCGCGAAGATGACATGGGCAACCTGGCGCTGGTCGAAGCCGACTACGCCTGGGTCACCCAGCAGATCATGCGCCTGGCCGACCGCCACTGCCGAGGCCGCGTCATCTCCTGCCTGGAAGGCGGCTACGCCCTCAGCGCCCTCGCCCGCAGCACCGCCGCCCACGTTCGCTCTCTCATTGGCGCAGACTGACCCATGGACCAGCATTTCCTCACCCCCCTGTTCGCCCCCACCTCGGTTGCCATCTTTGCCGGCCCTGCCGATGACCCCGAACAGCTGACCGAACAAGCCCGACAACTGCACCCCGCCTTGCGGGCACAGCGCTTCACCGGCACCTTCCGCTTCATCGACATCCGTGCCACCAGCGGCACCCTGGCCGACCTGGCCTCGGCCAAGGCCGACCTGGCGATCATCGCCCTGCCCTTCGCCGACATCGCGCCCGCCATCGAACTGGCCAGCCGCATGGACTGCACCGCCGTGATGGTGCTGTCGTCGGGCATCAGCGCCGAGCAGGCCGAGGTGCTGCACAAGGTGGCGGATCAGGCCGGCGTGTACCTGCTGGGCCCCAACGGCCTGGGCATCCAGCGCCCGCCCTCGCAACTCAATGCCAGCGTGGCCGGCCCCCTGGCGCGCAGCGGCAGCCTGGCCCTGGTGTCGCAATCGGGCTCGCTGACCTCGTCCATGCTCGACTGGGCGGCCAGCAACGCCGTGGGGTTCTCGTCGGTCGTGTCCCTGGGCCCGCATTCGGCGCTCGACATCGCCGATGTGCTCGACTTCCTGGCCGCCGACCGCCAGACGCACAGCATCATCATCTACATGGAGGGCATCCACAACGCCCGCCGCTTCATGAGCGCGCTGCGCTCGGCGGCCACCGCCAAGCCAGTGGTCATCCTCAAAGCCGGTCGCAAGCAGGCGGGCAACGAGGCGGCACAAACGCACAGCAGCGCCATTGTCGGCAGCGATGACGTGTTCGATGCCGCCCTGCGTCGCGCCGGCGCCGTGCGCGTGCAGTCCTTCGTGGCGCTGTTCTCGGCCGCCAAGTGCCTGGCCTCGCGCTACCGCCCGGTGGGTCGCCACCTGGCCATCATCACCAACGGCGGTGGGCCGGGCGTGCTGGCCGCCGACTGGGTCACCGAGATCTCGCTGGAACTGGGCCGCCTGTCCCCCGACTCGGTCGCCGCGCTGCAGCCGCAACTGCCCACGGGCGCCTCGCTGACCGACCTGATCGACCTGTCGCAAACGGCCGGCCCAGAGCATTACCGCGTCGCCTTGCAGGCCGCCGCCAAAGACCGCCAGATCGACGGCGTGCTGGTCATTTTCTCGCCCAAAATCGGGGTGGACGCGGCCGAGGTCGCCAAGGTGCTGGCCGAGGTCCACCGCACCATGGGCAAGCCCCTGCTCACCTGCTGGATGGGCGAGGCCTCGGTGGGCGAAGGCCGTGCCGTGCTCAAGAGCGCCGCCATCCCCACCTTCCGCACGCCGGAAGCGGCCGTGGGCGCCTTTGGCAACATCGCCAATTTCGCGCAGAACCAGCTGCTGCTGCAACAAACCCCGCCGCCCGCCTCCACCAGCGCCGAGCCCGACATCGAAGGCGCCCGCCTCGTCATCGAGAGCGTGCTGACCGAGCGGCGCAAGGTGCTCACCGAGATGGAGTCCAAGACGCTGCTGGCGTCCTTCCACATCCCGGTCACCGAAACCATCCTGGCACGCAGCGCGCCCGAGGCGATGATGATCGCGATGCAGCTGGGCTTTCCGGTGGCGATCAAGATCGACTCGCCCGACATCACCCACAAGTCCGACGTGCAGGGCGTGGTGCTCAATGTGATGAACGGCACGCAGGCGCGCGACACCTTCACCGACATGGTCGAGCGCGTGCGCCGCCTGCAGCCCACCGCCCGCATCAATGGCGTGACGGTGCAGAAGATGGCGCGCAACCGCCGTGGCCGCGAGGTGCACATCGGCGTGGTGACGGACGATCCCTTCGGCCCGGTGATCGTGTTTGGCGCGGGCGGCACC
>JAGNPA010000105.1 GCA_017989885.1 Aquabacterium sp. | reverse complement strand
CCCTTGCGCACCGGGTTGTACGAGCGCATTTCCACCGACTCAGGGTAGTGGAAGGCGGTGGTCTTGAGCGACACGTCCTTGGGGACGTCGACCACGACGGGGCCAGGACGGCCGCTGCGGGCGATGTGGAAGGCCTTCTTCATGGTCTCGGCCAGGTCGGCCACGTCCTTGACCAGGAAGTTGTGCTTGACGATCGGGCGGGTGATGCCGACGGTGTCACATTCCTGGAAGGCGTCCAGACCGATGGCGGCCGTGGGCACCTGACCGGTGATGACGACCATGGGGATCGAGTCCATGTAAGCCGTGGCGATGCCGGTCACGGCATTGGTGACGCCAGGGCCGGAGGTGACCAGGGCCACCCCCACTTCGCCGGTGGCGCGGGCATAGCCGTCAGCAGCGTGAACGGCGGCCTGTTCGTGGCGCACCAGCACGTGCTCGATGGTGTCTTGTTTGTACAGCGCGTCGTAGATGTAGAGGACGGCGCCGCCTGGGTAGCCCCAGATGTACTTGACGTTCTCGGCCTGCATGCAGCGGACCAGAATGTCGGAACCGTTGAGGATTTCGCCGCCGTGGGCGTGAGTCGTATCCATGATGATTGAAACCTTTCCGAATTTCTCTAACGAAAAACGATCGGTGCCCCTCTACACCACCACAACATGGAAGCTGTGACAGCAGCACTGCGGCAACGGATTGCCAGCGTGCTCGCCCTCATGAGGCGGATTTGGAGCCTGCGCGGCCTGCCACTGGTACGGATTGAACACACCAGACTCAGGCCAGATCGAGATGGCGCAAAGCTGGCATTATCGCACCCTTCATGCCAAATTCGCTCACGCACGTGATCCTGGATCGGGTCACTCTCACGCGGGTGCCATAATCGCCCGCCCAAACGATGTTCCCCGTGCCGTACCGTGCCTGATTTGCACCCTCCATCGCCGGAAGACACGCTCAACGACTTCCTCATCAGCGTCGAGCGACGTGCGTTCAAGCGCGCCGCCTACGCCGTGCGAGACGATGACGCGGCCCTGGACATCGTGCAGGACGCCATGATCCGCCTGTCGCAAAGTTACGCCGACCGGCCGGAGACGGAATGGCCGATGCTGTTTCAGCGCATCCTGTCCAACGCCATCCTCGACTGGTTCCGACGCCAGAAGACGCGCAACGCGGTGTTCACCAATATGGGGGACCTGGAGGCCAGATTCAGCGACGAAGATGGCGACTTCGATCTGCTGGCCGTGTTCAAGATGGACGACGTCGGCACGGAAAGTGCTGACACCACCGCCAGCCGGGCGCAAACCCTCGCCCAGATCGAAGAAGAGATCAACAAGCTGCCGGCACGTCAACGCGAAGCGTTTCTGTTGCGTTACTGGGAGGAACTGGATGTTGCAGAGACCGCCGAAGTCATGGGCTGCTCTCAAGGCAGCGTCAAGACCCACTGCTCTCGCGCCGTCCACGCTCTGGCCCAAAGTCTTCAATCACGCGGTATTTCATTGTGAACAACTCATCCACCCCTTCGCTGCCAGCCGCGCAACGCGACGCCCTTGAGGCACGCTTTGCCCTGCGCGTGCGAACGCGCCTGGATGAGGGTGCGCAAGCCCTGCCCCACGACATTGGCGAGCGCCTGCGTGTGGCCCGCGAGCAGGCGATCGAGGCGGCGCGCGCTGCCCGCACGGCCAGCCTGGTCGGCCAGAGCGTTTCGGTGCCTGTGGCCGTGGCGCAGGGTGAGATGAGCCTGGCCGGTGGCGCGGGCGCGACCGGCTTGCCTATGCCGATGCACACCTGGCACGAGGCCGAGGCAAGCCGCGCGGCACCCCGTGCCCCCCGGAAACCCGAGCCGCCCCTGGGTTGGGCTTGGCGCCTGGCCCTGGTGCTGCCCGTGCTGGCCTTGCTGGTCGGTTTGTGGGGCATCCAGCGCTACCAGCGCCACGAACAGGTTGAAGCCACCACAGCGGTGGACATGCAACTGCTGACCGACGACCTGCCGCCCGACGCCTACGCTGACCCCGGGTTCGAGGCTTACCTGAGCCTGGACACCGACCCCGACGTCGAACGTTTGGTGGACGCCCCCGCAGAAGCGGACGGCGACTTGAGCACGACCGAGACCGCACCTGCGGTCGACGGCTTGTGAGAGGGGCGGCGCCATGAAGAAGACGCAGCCCATCACGCGCAGCCCGCACCGGCTGGCCTTGTTGCTGGCCTGGGGCCTGGCAGGCGCGCTGATGATGGGCGCTCCCGCACAGGCCGAACGCGGACAACCCCGAGGCGAGATGACCGTGGCCTTGGCCGGCGATGCGCCCGCCGACTGGCGCGCCCTGACGCCACAGCAGCGCGAGGTCTTGCGGCCCCTGGCCAGCCAATGGCCAGAGATGGACGACACCGCGCGCGCCAAGTGGCTCAACGTGGCCGGCCGCTACGAGCGCCTGCCCCGCGCCGAGCAAGAACGCGTGCGGGAACGCATGGTGCAGTGGTCTCGCCTGCCGGCACAGACCCGTGGAGAGGCCCGCCTGCGCTTTCAGCAGTCACGGCAACTGCCCCCCGACGAGCGCCAGCGCAAGTGGGAAGCGTATCAATCTTTGCCCGCTGAGACACGGGAGGCCTTGAGCCGCCGCGCGCAGCGTCAGGCGCAGCCTGTCGAACTCCCCCGCGACATGGCCGGCCCGCGCGAGGCACGCCAACTCTACAAGTCCCAGCAACGCCAGGAGCTGGAGCGCTCGAACCTGAAGTCCAATGTGGTGCCCCACTCCCCGCGCCACGTCCGCCCGCACCCTCAGGTCGTGGCGCCCGCCGTGATCAAGGCCGGACCGGGCGCGACCACGCGCCTGCTGACCCAACCGCCGGCCCCCCCGGCTCACCAGCAAGCTGGCATGCCCAAGATCAACAGCGCAGGCAGCTTCGTTGACCCGGTGACACTGATGCCACGCAAGGGCGCCCAGGGGGCAGCCATCACGCAGCCCGAACCTCGGTCAGACAAAAAGCGCTGAGCGCCCACCGAGCGCACCTGGGTGCTGGTGTATGGTTCGGGCAGTTGGCGTTGTGCCGGACCCGTTTTTCCTCATTTGTCCCGATGTCTTTCCTCACGATCCCTGAACAGGGCGGCCTGAGTGTGCAGGCCTGTGCCGAGCGTGCCCGTGGCACCGCCCCCGCCTTGCGCCGTCGCCTGGCCGCTTTCCTCTACGAAGGCGTGCTGCTGTTTGGCCTGGTCATGGTGGTGGGGTTGATTTACAGCATTGCCGTGGACCAGCGGCATGGCCTGCAGGGGCGCCAAGGCATGATGGCCGTGCAGTTTCTGGCCCTGTCGGCGTATTTCATGTGGATGTGGACCCACGGCGGCCAGACCCTGGCGCTCAAGACCTGGCAGTTGCGTCTGGTGACGCCGCAGGGCGGCCCCATCGCGCCGCTGCGGGCGCTGCTGCGCTACCTGACGAGCTGGCTGTGGTTCATCCCGCCCCTGCTGCTGACCTGGCTGGCTGGCTGGCACGACAAGGGCTCGATCACGGCTGCGGTGCTGGGCTGGATGGTGCTGTACGCGGCGCTGACCTGGGTGCTGCCCTCGCGCCAGTTTCTCCATGACGTGATCAGCGGCACCCGCGTGATCGACAACCGCAAACAGGTGCCTTGATGAGCTTGACCTTGTGTGTGTACTGCGGCTCTCGCGATGGGGACGACCCTGCGCACCTGGCTGCCGCCCGGGAAGTGGGCCGCCAGATTGGCACGCGTGGCTGGCGGCTGGTTTATGGCGGCGGCAGCACGGGCCTGATGGGCGCGGTGGCCGATGCCGCTCTGGCGCATGGGGCCGAGGCCATCGGCATCATCCCGGAACGCCTGGTGAAGAAGGAGCTGGGACACCCCGGGCTGACCAGCCTGGAGATCGTGGACAGCATGCACGAGCGCAAGCACCGCATGGCCATGCACGCCGATGCGTTCATCGCCTTGCCGGGTGGCATCGGCACCATGGAAGAGATTTTCGAGGCGTGGACCTGGCGCCAGCTGGGCTACCACCGCAAGGCGCTGGGCCTGCTCAATGTGGCGGGCTACTACGACCACCTGCTGCATTTTCTGGATGTCAGCCAGCAAGGTGGCTTCTTGTGGCCCGATGTGCAGGAGTTGCTGCTGGTGGACGACGACATCGACGCCTTGCTGGACCGCTTGGCCGATGAACACATGCGCCTGAAGGCACAAACGCCGCCCGACCAGCCTGAAACGGGCCCTGGCGGCATTTCGCCCGAGATCTGAGAACGTCGAGAACGCAGAAGGGGTGCCGAGGCACCCCTTGTCACATCAGGCCAGCAGCGATCAGAAGGTGATCAAACGGCGGATTCGTCGGTTTCGCCGGTGCGGATGCGCACGACCTGCTCGACGGGGGTGACAAAGATCTTGCCGTCGCCGATCTTGCCGGTCTTGGCGGCCTTGATGATGGCCTCGATGCAGCGCTCGACGTCATCACCCTTGACCACGACCTCGATCTTGACCTTGGGCAGGAAGTCGACCACGTACTCGGCGCCACGGTAGAGCTCGGTGTGGCCCTTCTGGCGGCCAAAGCCCTTGACTTCGGTGACGGTCAGACCGGTGACCCCGACTTCAGCCAGGCCTTCGCGCACCTCTTCGAGCTTGAAGGGCTTGATGACAGCGGTAATCTGTTTCATGGACATGGTGGGGTACTCCGGGTGAGTCAGCAAAAAAGGGGCAATGGCTGACGCCATGTTGCAGCGCAATGGGGATATTTAAGCACGGCTGTCGCCATATCGTCACGCACGGCGGGCTCAAAACCACAAGGTCAAGGCGTCAGGCGCGAAAGCGGGAGGTGATGGGGTAGCGCCAATCACGCCCGAACGCGCGATGGGTGATGCGGATGCCCACGGCGGCCTGGCGACGTTTGTACTCGTTGATCTTGAGCAGGCGGGTGACCTTGTCCACGTCGGCGCGCTCGAACCCTGCGGCCACGATGTCCTCGATGGACTGGTCCTGTTCCATGTAGCGCGCCAGGATGGCATCGAGCACCTCGTACTCGGGCAGGCTGTCCTGGTCGGTCTGGTCGGGGCGCAGTTCGGCCGAGGGGGGCCGGGTGATGATGCGTTCGGGGATGGGCTCGACCTGGCCCGCGGCGGCGGCCTGGGCATTGCGCCACCACGACAGGCGGTACACCAGGGTCTTGACCACGTCCTTGATGACGGCAAAGCCGCCAGCCATGTCGCCGTAGAGCGTGCAGTAGCCGGTGGCCATCTCGCTCTTGTTGCCGGTGGTCAGCACCAGAGAGCCGGTTTTGTTGGACAGGGCCATCAGCAGGGTGCCGCGGATGCGGGCCTGGATGTTTTCTTCGGTGGTGTCTTCGGCGCGGCCCACGAACAAAGGTGCCAGCGAGGTTTTGAAGGCTTCGAACTCGGGCGCGATGGCGATTTCGTCGTGGCGCACGCCCAGGCGCTCGGCCATGTCACGGGCGTCGATCCAGGAGATGTCGGCCGTGTAGGGCGAGGGCATCATCACGGTGCGCACCTTGTCGGCGCCGAGGGCGTCGACCGCGATGGCCAGCACCAGGGCAGAGTCGATGCCGCCCGAGAGGCCGATCAAGACGCCAGGGAAGCCGTTCTTGCCGATGTAGTCGCGCACGCCGCAGACCAGGGCGGCCCAGATCTCGGCCTCTTCGGACAGAGGGGCGGCGATGGGGCCGGTGACGGCGCCTTGCGGCTGCAGGGTGACGGGCAAGGTGGCCACTTCGAAGCTGGGCGCGCGCGCGCCGACCTCGCCCTGGGCGTTGACGGCGAACGAGGCGCCGTCGAACACGACTTCGTCCTGGCCGCCCACCATGTGGGCGTAGACCAGTGGCAGGCCGAGTTTGCGGGCGAATGCGCCCATGCGGGCTTCGCGCTCGGCGCGCTTGGCGATGTGGAAGGGCGAGGCATTGAGCACCACCAGCACCTGCGCGCCTTGCGCCAGGGCGGACTCGGCGGGCTCGTCAAACCATGCGTCTTCGCACACCAGCAGGGCCACGCGCCAGCCCAGCACGTCAACCACGACGGGGCCCAGACCGGCTTCGCGGCCGCTGATGAAGTAACGGCGTTCGTCGAACACCTGGTAGTTGGGCAGCTCGCGCTTGGCGTAGCTGGCGATGATCTGGCCACCCCGGATCAGGCTGGCGGCGTTCAGGCGACGCGGCACCGACCAGGAGCGGGTGCGGATGTCGTCGCCCAGGGCCTGCAGGGGGTGACCGAGAACCAGGTGCAGGTCAGGCAGGTCGGCCAGGCTGCGGGCGATGTGGTCGGTGGTGTCTTCGCAGGCCTGCATGAAGGCGGGACGCAGCAGCAGGTCTTCCGGGGGATAACCGCACAGGGCCATTTCCGGCGTGACCACCAGACGCGCGCCTTCGGCGTACGCTTGGCGGGCCGCGTCGATGATGGTGCGGGCGTTGCCCTGCAGGTCACCGACCACGGGGTTGAATTGCAGCAGGGCCACGGACAGCGCTTGGGCTGGGGTGGCCGGAGATGACACAGAATTCATGAGCAGCATTCAAACGGACAGCGCAGATGCGCAGGTGAGCATGGTAGCGGGCCTGACCGTGCATTGGCACACCGATCTGGCCGAGATCGACGCGATGCAATGGGATGCCTTGAC
>JAGNPA010000104.1 GCA_017989885.1 Aquabacterium sp. | reverse complement strand
TCGTTGGCGGCCCCGAGAAACTGGGTGGCAAAGAACGGGGCAAACCGTCTCTGCTTCAACAGGGCAAACTGACCGGTGTGGGCCGCAGACACTTCTTTCACAAGCACATCCTCTCTCTTTGTTTCGGCCACTGTAAAGGCAAGTCATGACCCCAGAACCCACCTTGCGCCTCTTCCTGGCCCTGTGGCCCGATGACGACACCCGCGCCGCCTTGCTGGCCTGGCAACAGGCGCAGACCTGGCCTGCCACTGCGCGCCTCACCCGCGCGGACGATCTGCACCTGACGCTGCATTTTCTCGGGCAGGTGCCTCAGACCCTGCTGCCTGCGTTGCAGCAGGCCCTGCCGGCCCCCGGTGCACCTGTGCCCTTGATCCTGGATCGCGTGGAGGTGTGGCCCAACGGTGTGGCCGTGTTGCTGCCCGAAGCCACGCCCCCCGCCCTGCTGACGTTGCATCGACAACTGGGCGAGACGCTCACGCACCTGGGCTTGCCGCTGGAATCAAGGCCGTATCAGCCGCACGTCACGCTGGCGCGCCGCGCACGGGGGCTGATTCCCCAACCGGCGCCGCCACTGCGCTGGACGGCGCAGCGCTACGCGCTCGTCCACTCCGTTCACGGCTACCACCCGCTCCAGCACTACGGCTGAACCCAGAGCTGCCCCCCAGGCTCACTTCAGGGCTGTAGCCGCGACAGCACCGCCTCGGTGTCCTCGCCCAGATCGGGGGCGCGGCGCGTGATGGCGCCCGGGGTGCGCGACAGCTTGGGCACGATGCCCGGCACCTGCACGGTCAGGCCATCGGGGGTCGTGACTGGCAGGATCATGTCGCGCGCCTGGAAGTGCGGGTCGGCCGCGATGTCGGCGGCGGTGTAGATGCGCCCCACCGGCACGCTGGCCGCATTGAGCACCGCCAGCACCTGCTCCACCCGGCGCGCCTGAGTCCACAGGCCGATGGCGGCGTCGATCTCGGCCACGCGCGCCACCCGGCCCGGGTTGCGGGTCAGTTGCGGATCGGTGGCCAGGTCGTCGCGCCCGATGGCGATCATGAGCCGCTTGAAAATCGAATCCCCATTGCCGCCGATGACCACCATGCCATCGACGCAGGGGTAGGCGTTGCTCGGGGCGATGCCCGGCAAGGCCGACCCCGCAGGCTGGCGCACGGCCCCGAAGGCGCTGTACTCGGGCAGCAGGCTTTCCATGCAGTTGAACACCGACTCGTACAGAGCCACGTCCACCACCTGCCCCAGCCCCTTGGGGGCGTCGCGGCTGATGCTGGCCTGCCTCGCCTGCAAGGCCAGGAGCACGCCGATGACACCATGCAGCGCCGCCAAGGTGTCGCCCAGGCTGACGCCCGCGCGCACCGGCGCACGACCCGGTTCGCCATTGAGGTAGCGCATGCCGCCCATGGCCTCGGCCACCACGGCAAAACCGGGGCGGTCACGGTAAGGCCCGGTCTGCCCATAGCCACTGACGCGCAACATGATCAGGCCGGGATTGCTGCGGCTGAGCACCTCGTAGCCCATGCCCCACTTTTCCAGCGTGCCGGGCTTGAAGTTCTCGATGAGCACGTCGGCCTCGTCGATGAGGCGGCGCACCGTGTCGCGACCTTCATCGGTGCGCAGGTCCAGCACCACGCTTTGCTTGTTGCGGCTTTGCACCTGCCACCATACGCTGGTGCCGTTGTGCAACATGCGCCATTGGCGCAAGGGGTCGCCCCCTGCCCCACCTTCAACCGCCGGCGGCTCGACCTTGATGACCTCGGCCCCGAAATCGGCCAGGGTCTTGCCCGCGAAGGGGCCGGCAATCAGCTGACCGAGCTCAATGACCTTCAGGCCCGCCAAGGCCTGTGGTGGGATGCCCGAAGGCGTGGCAGAGGAGGCAGTGGTGTTCATGAGCCAGCATGGTAGCGGCTCAACGACGACGGCGCACCACTCCCAGTGCTGCCAGGCCCAGACCCATGAGCACATAGCTGGCAGGCTCCGGCACCGGGCTCACCGAGGCGGGGGTCAGGGCGCCACCAAAATCCACCGTCCAGTAGGTGCCATAGGTTCCGCCCGTGGCCAGGGCCACTCCGGCCACCTTGAACGAGTCACCGAGGATGTTGGCGCGATGGCCCGGGCTGTTCATCCAGCCATCCACCACCGCTTCAGGCGTGGTGTAGCCCGCGGCGATGATCTCGCCCAACGAGGTCGGCACGCTGTAGTAATTGCGAACGCGGTCGGCCCAGTTGGAGCCGTCGCAGCTGGCATGCTGAAAACAAGGCGTGGAGGCCATGTCCAGCGAGTGTGCTTCGGCCGCAGCGTCCAGATCCAGGTCCAGCACGACCGGCGCCAGACCGGCGACCTCGCGTTGCACATTGATCAGTGCCAGCACGTTGTCTTCGATCGCCCCGTTGAGATCGCTGGCCGCGCTCTGCGCCTGCGCCATCCCGACACACGCGGACAAGGCCGCTGCCCACACGCTGACACGCACCCACGACCGACGGGCACGCTGCTCCGCATTCACCATTTTCAACTCCCTTTTTGTGTCTTGATCCGTCACCCTGGTGAGCACGAGGCCCGGGTGCGGCAGGGAGTCTAGCCGGCCCAAGGCCAGCCAGGTGTCAAGGCGTAACGGCTGGTGCGTCCGGCTGGGTCACAAAGCCGATCTTGCTCAAGCCGGCCTTGGCCGCATCGGCCAGGGTTTCGGCCACGGCGCCATAGGGGACGGTCTTGTCGGCCCGCAGATGGATCTCGGGCTGGGTCGTCTTCTGGCCTTCGGTCATGAAACGCGCGGCCGCTTCCTCGCGACTCAGGGCCGCACCGTTCCAGTACCGCACCCCGTTGGCATCGATGGACAGGTTGATCTTCTCGGCCTGGGCCGACATCACCTGCGCACTGGCCTTGGGCAGGTCGAGCTTCACGGAATGGCTCAGCAGCGGCGCGGTCACGATGAAGATCACCAGCAGCACCAACATCACGTCGATGAGCGGCACCATGTTGATCTCGGACACGGGGGCATTGCTGCTCTTGCTGTCAAAACTGGCGAAGGCCATGGCTCAATCCTCAAAAAGATGGCATCAGGCGGCGTTGCCTTGCTTGACCACGCGCACCGGGGAGGCGGGCGTGGGCGACGCATCGTGCTCGACACTGGTCTTGAGCGTCTGTCCGGTCGACAGGAAGGTGAACAATTCGAACGCAAAAGCGTCCAGACGCGCACCCCAGACCCGGTTGCTGCGGGCCAGCCAGTTGTAGCCCATCACGGCCGGGATGGCCACGGCCAAGCCCACCCCCGTCATGATCAGCGCCTCGCCCACCGGGCCGGCGACCTTGTCGAGCGTGCCCGCCCCAGTGGCGCCGATGGCCAGCAGTGCGTGGTACACGCCCCAGACGGTGCCAAACAGCCCCACGAACGGGGCGGTGGCGCCGATGGTCGCCAGCACACTCAGGCCGCTTTCCATGCGCATGGTTTCCTCATCGAGCACCTTCTTGATGGTGCGGGTCAGGAAGTCCTGCGCACTGCCTGCCTCTTCCAGCTTGGCTGCGCCGAAACGGGCATGATGCGCCTGGGCGTGCATGGCATGGGCCGTCAGGTGTGCGAAGGGCTCGCTCACCCCATGGGTGGCGATCTCGTTTTGCACCGCCTCCAGCGACGTCGCGTTCCAGAAAAAGCTCAAGAAGGCCTGGCTGCGACGCTGGCGGCGGAACAAGCCCACGCCCTTGGTCACGATCAGGGCCCAGGACACCAGGGACATGATCACCAGGATGACGAACAGGCCCTGACCCACCACGTCGGTCTGTGCGATGAAGTGTGTGAAACCCAGTTCGGGGGCCGCAGGCACGGCAGCAACAAGTTCGGTCATGGTCAGTCTTCCAGATTGAATGTCAGGGGGGCCAGCACCCACACCGAGCGGGCTTGCCCGTCCTCCAGGTGCGGCTGAAAGCGCGCTTTCTTCATGGCCTGTACCGCTTGCTGGTCCAGGCGCGGGTAACCCGAAGACCGGGCCACCTCGATGTCCTTGGGGCGCCCTTGCTCGTCCACCAGCACCTTCAGTCGCACCACACCTTGCTCGCCCAGTTCGCGCGACACACGCGGGTAGGTCAGCATCGGCTCGACGAGGTAGCGCACGGCCGATGAGGGCAAGACCTTGGGCTGCGTCGAGGCACGACCGGCCTGGGCAGCGGGGGCGGCCGTCACCGGCCCGGTCGGCACCGCCTGGGTGGCCGGGGCAGCTTGAGCGGCCGGCGGGACCTCGGCGGGCGCCGGCGGTGTGGGTGGTGCGGGCGGGGCCACCGGCACCTGCATCTCCTGCGCGGCGGCCGGACGAGGCGCAGCCACCACGGTGGGCGCAGGGCGTGGGCTGGGCGGGATCGGGCGTGGCTGCACCACGGGCACCGGCTTGACCGGGGTGGGCTGCGCCACGGGCGGCTGTACCGCCTGGGTCTGCGGCTCGTCGGCGATCAAGGCCACGGTGATGGGCGCGGACTCGGCCACCAACACCGGCTCGGGCGCCGCATGCCAGAGCAAGGCTGCCGCACCCACGTGGACCGCCAGCACCACGACCGTCAGGCCGGCACGCTGCGCCCACGTCAGCTCGACGGGCGGCTGCCACAACTGGCGTTGAAGGGAAGGCGCAAACGAAGTCATGTCGCTCAGTCTATCACATCAGTTGCAATTGCGAATCACTCTCATTTGATGAATTCACAACAACTTACCTTTGCCCCCGTTTCGGGTGATCGCCTCGGCGCACGCATCGTGAAATGATCCCGAGGCGATTGCCTGTCCACTGCCCGATCTTGCGCAGACAGGCGACGAACACACAGGGATGTCATGGAAATGGAAGTCTTGCTGACGCCGCTGGCCGCACACGCGCCTTGCGGCGACGATCTGTCATTCTCGTCGGAGTTTGACACCATCAACGAAATGCGGCGCGCCGATGACGCCACGCTCAACCAGGGTGAATGGGTCACCAGCCTCAAGGTGGCCGACTGGCCCGGCGTGGCCCGCACCTGCGAAACCCTGCTGGGCACCCGCACGAAAGACCTGCGCCTGGCCATGTGGCTGACCGAAGCCTGGGCCCTGACCCAGGGCTACAGCGGTCTGGCGCGCGGGCTGCAGGTCTGTACCGAGTTGTGCACGCGTTACTGGGCGCCCTTGCACCCCATCGCCGACGACGGCGACCACGAGCAACGCATCGGCAACATGCGCTGGCTGCTGCAACGCGTGGTCAGCCTGGCCACCTCGCTGCCGGTTGCGCAGGCCCGCAAGGGCACGGTCTACAGCCTGCACGATCTCACCCTGGCGCGCCAATACGCCACGCTGCTGGAGCGAGAGCCCGATGAAGCGGCCCGCAGCGCCAGCGACAAGCTCACTCTGGAGCAATTCCAGCGCGCCCTGCGCGACACCCCTGCCGAGACCTTGCAAGGCACCCTGACCGCCGCTCGCCAGTGCGAGGCGGCCCTGCTGGCCTGGCAGGTCGTGGTCGACGCCGAACTGGGCGCCGACGGCCCCAGCTTTGTCGCTGCCAAGGAAGCCCTGTCTCAGGCCGTGCACGACATCGAACGCCTCGCACGCGAGGTGGGCGCCCTGCACGACACGGTGGGTGCGGCGACGGTGACGGTTGCGGCTGTGGCTACCGCCGGCACCGCCCTGCCGTCGACCGGCCCGCAAGGTGCCCCCGTCGCGGCTGGCCCTTTGCAGACACGTGCGCAGGCCTTGCAACAACTGCGCGACGTGGCCCACTTCTTCCGCCGCACCGAGCCGCACAGCCCCGTAGCCTACCTGGCCGAGAAGGCCGTCAAATGGGGCGAGATGCCGCTGCATGAATGGCTCAGCCAGGTCATCAAGGACCAGGGCGCCATGTCGCACCTCGAAGAGCTGCTGGGCCTGGACAAGCCCGCGCACGATCACGGCTGACCGGGTGGCACGCCGCTCGCTCGCGGCGTGGGGTCCGGCCTGATCCGGACTCGGCCCGTTTCGAACCGACTCAACTGCCCACGCGGAACTCGATGCGGCGGTTTCGAGCCCGGCCCTCGTCGGTGGCGTTGCTCGCCACCGGCTGATCCGGCCCCAGGCCTGAGGTGCTCAGGCTGTCTGCGGGCAAGCCTTTGCTGACCAGATAGGCTTTGACCGCCTGCGCCCGCGCGAGCGACAGGCTCACGTTCGACGCATGGCTACCCTGTGCATCGGTGTGCCCGATGACCTCGAAGCGACGGCCTGGCAGACGTGCCATCGCTGCCGCCATCTCATCGAGGATCAGCAAGCCCGCCGGCCGCAAGACCGCACTGCCCGGCTCGAACTCGACGATGCGATTGGCCAGCGCCTGGTCCACCACCGCCTGCTCCTGCACGGCCACACGCAGGCCGTTGCGCACGGTGTAGGTCGGGTTGAGCGACTGCGCCATCTCGCTGGCCAGTTGCTGGCGCACGGCTTCGTTGCCCACCTCGCCTTTCAGGTCCACCGTCTGCCCCTGCACGCTGAGCTGACCGTGGCTGACCTGTTTCAAGGAGGGCGACAGCAGCTTTTGCACATGCTGCGACCACTGTGGTGGCGCCACCACCGAGCCCAGCGACAACTGGTCCACCACCCGTTCGGCACCATAGAGCTCACGAAGGCGCGTGATCACGGCGATCCGCG
>JAGNPA010000103.1 GCA_017989885.1 Aquabacterium sp. | reverse complement strand
CTTGGTATGCAGCGACCAACTGTTTCGGAAGAATTCCATCTGCAGCGGGATCGCCATCTGCGTTGGCCCTCATGGGTTTAAGTGCAACCTGCTTGCACACCAACGGTCTTGGATGGCCCGGCGCATCACTGCGCCGGCCCACCACCGAAGCGCTCTTGCGAACGCTTCAAGATTTATCGCAATCAGGCTGCGATGGTTTGCGTGTCGACGCGAACGCCCAGACCCATGGTCGAAGATACGGCCACCTTGCGCAGGTAAACACCCTTGCTGGTAGCCGGCTTGGCCTTGTTCAGTGCTTCGATCAGCGCCACCAGGTTGCCTTGCAGCTTGTCGTTGTCGAACGAGCGACGGCCAATGGTCGTGTGGATGATGCCGGCCTTGTCGACACGGAACTGCACCTGGCCGGCCTTGGCGTTCTTCACGGCCGTGGCCACGTCGGGCGTCACCGTACCCACCTTGGGGTTGGGCATCAGGCCGCGTGGGCCCAGGATCTGGCCCAGCGTACCCACGACGCGCATGGCATCAGGGGCGGCGATAACCACGTCGAAGGGCATGTCACCGGCCTTGACCATCGCGGCCAGGTCGTCCATGCCAACGATGTCGGCACCGGCGGCCTTGGCTTCTTCGGCCTTGGCGCCCTGGGCAAACACGGCCACGCGGGAGGTTTTGCCAGTGCCATTGGGCAGCACGACGGCGCCACGCACCACCTGGTCGGACTTCTTGGCATCCACGCCCAGCTGCACGGCCACGTCGATCGATTCATCGAACTTGGCGGTGGCGGCATCCTTCACCAGGGCCACGGCGTCAGCGAATGCATACAGCTTGGTGCTGTCAACCTTGCCCTGCAGGGCTTTTTGCTTCTTGGTCAGCTTTGCCATGTCAGAGGCCCTCCACCGTCACGCCCATGGAACGGGCAGAGCCTGCCAGCGTACGCACGGCAGCGTCCACATCGGCGGCATTCATGTCCTTGAGCTTGGTCTTGGCGATCTCTTCCAGCTGTGCGCGGGTGATCTTGCCGACCTTGGTGCTCAGCGGATTGGACGAGCCCTTGTCCAGCTTGATGGCCTTCTTGATCAGCACCGTTGCGGGCGGCGTCTTGATGATGAAGGTGAAGCTCTTGTCGGCAAAAGCGGTGATGACGACGGGCAGCGGCAGGCCCGGCTCGACACCCTGGGTCTGGGCGTTGAACGCCTTGCAGAATTCCATGATGTTGAGACCACGCTGACCGAGCGCGGGGCCGATCGGGGGGGATGGGTTGGCCTTACCAGCTGGCACTTGCAGCTTGATGAAGCCGACGATTTTCTTCGCCATTGATAGCTCCTTGCGGGTGATGACGCCCGATCCAAAGGGTCAGGCTCCCCGGGGGGTTATCGACTCAATTTTTTATCGCGCCGAGTCGAAAGGCGCGAAACTTGATGCGAATTAAGTTGCCGGAAGAAAGGCTTACGTCTTCTCGACCTGGGCAAACTCCAACTCGACAGGGGTTGAACGACCAAAAATCATGACCGATACCCGCAGGCGGCTCTTCTCGTAGTTGACCTCTTCCACCGAACCGTTGAAGTCGGTGAAGGGGCCTTCCTTGACACGTACCAGTTCGCCCACCATGAACTCGATCTTGTGGCGGGGCTTATCCGTGCCCTGTTGCATCTGGTTGACGATCTTCTGCACCTCGTCCTCGGAAATAGGCGCAGGACGATTCTTGACCCCGCCCACGAAGCCGGTCACCTTGCTGGTGTGCTTCACCAGGTGCCAGGTGTCGTCATCCATGACCATCTCAACAAACACATAACCCGGGAACAGGCGACGCTCAGTGGTCTTGCGCTGACCATTCTTCATTTCCACGACCTCTTCGGTCGGAACAAGAATGCGGCCAAACTTCTGCTGCATGCCGGCGCGGGCAATGCGCTCCTGAATGTTGCGCTCTACGGCCTTTTCCATGCCGGAATAGGCATGAACGATGTACCAACGCAAATCGGGATTGGCCGACGCGTCCGCGGAAGTTTGCTCACCACCGGCTTGCATGGCATCCACCATCACTTCCTCCAACCCAAGATCAAATCGTACAGAACCCACTCCAAGGTTTTGTCTGTAAACCAGAGGAAGAGTGCCATCAGAACCACAAACGCGAACACATAGCCCGTCATCTGCAGCGATTCCTTACGCGTTGGCCAGACCACCTTCTTGACCTCGCGCGAAGCATCACGAGCGAAGGCAATGAACTGACGACCATGCTCAGAAACCAAGAACATGACCACGGCCAGCGCCAAGCCAAGCAGCAGCGCCGCCCACTGAATCAGCGGACCCTGCTTGCCGAGCAGATAGAAACCGGCGATAGACGCAAGAACGATCGCCACCGCAGCGAACAACTTTGCCTTGTCCGCACCGGTGGTGACCGTTTCAACCTGGGAAGTGGCCATAGATGAAATTTTTGCCTTCTGTATCTGGTGTCGCACAAGACACCGAAGCCCGCCAGACTCTGGCGGGCTTGTTGACCACCGTATTCAGGTGGCAGGGGCAGTAGGAATCGAACCTACAACCTTCGGTTTTGGAGACCGACGCTCTGCCAATTGAGCTATACCCCTATGACTCATTGATTACGCAATGATCTTGGCAACGACGCCGGCACCCACGGTGCGGCCGCCTTCGCGGATGGCGAAGCGCAGGCCTTCTTCCATGGCGATGGGGGCGATCAGCTTGACGGTGATCGACACGTTGTCGCCGGGCATGACCATTTCCTTGTCGGCGGGCAGCTCGATGGAGCCGGTCACGTCGGTCGTGCGGAAGTAGAACTGCGGACGGTAGTTGTTGAAGAACGGGGTGTGGCGGCCGCCTTCGTCCTTGCTCAAAACGTACACCTCAGCCGTGAAGTGGGTGTGCGGCTTGATGGAGCCGGGCTTGCACAGCACCTGGCCGCGCTCGACGTCTTCACGCTTGGTGCCGCGCAGCAGCAGACCGACGTTGTCGCCAGCCTGGCCCTGGTCCAGCAGCTTGCGGAACATTTCCACGCCGGTGCAGGTGGTCTTTTGCGTGTCGCGGATGCCGACGATTTCGATTTCTTCACCGACCTTGATGATGCCGCGCTCGACGCGACCGGTCACCACGGTGCCACGGCCGGAGATGGAGAACACGTCTTCCACGGGCATCAGGAAGGCGCCGTCCACGGCGCGCTCGGGCGTGGGGATGTAGGTGTCCAGGGCTTCGGCGAGCTTCAGGATGGCGGGCTCACCCTTGTCGGACTGGTCGCCTTCGAGGGCCAGCTTGGCCGAGCCACGGATGATGGGGGTGTCGTCGCCGGGGAAGTCGTACTTGTCCAGCAGTTCGCGCACTTCCATTTCGACCAGCTCGAGCAGCTCTTCGTCGTCCACCATGTCGCACTTGTTCAGGAACACGATGATGTAGGGCACGCCCACCTGGCGGGCCAGCAGGATGTGCTCGCGCGTCTGGGGCATGGGGCCGTCAGCGGCCGAGCACACCAGGATGGCGCCGTCCATCTGGGCGGCGCCGGTGATCATGTTCTTCACATAGTCGGCGTGGCCGGGGCAGTCCACGTGGGCGTAGTGGCGGTTGGCGGTCTCGTACTCGACGTGCGAGGTGTTGATGGTGATGCCGCGGGCCTTTTCTTCGGGCGCGTTGTCGATCTGGTCGTAGCCCTTGGCTTCGCCGCCAAACTTCTTGGACAGCACCGTGGCAATCGCCGCCGTCAGCGTCGTCTTGCCATGGTCCACGTGACCGATCGTGCCCACGTTCACGTGGGGCTTGGTGCGTTCGAATTTACCTTTTGCCATTTTCAAACTCCAAAAGAGCAATGCCTGTGTGAGGGTTTAACGTCTGCACCCGGTTGCTGATCCGCCACGCACAGGACAACGGGACGGGCACCGGATCGCAGATTGCAGAAACTGCTTCTAAAAAAAGAGCTGTCCGCGCTTACTTGGCAAGCGTTTACAGCCCTTTTGACTCTTATTTCGCGCGGGCGGCGACGATGGCCTCGGCCACGTTGCGCGGAGCTTCGGCGTAGTGCTTGAACTCCATCGTGTAGGTGGCGCGACCTTGCGTCATGGAGCGCAGCTGGGTGGCGTAGCCGAACATTTCGGACAGCGGCACCTCGGCCTTGATGGCCTTGCCACCGCCGACCATGTCGTCCATGCCCTGCACCATGCCGCGACGGCTGGACAGGTCACCCATCACCGTGCCGGCGTAGTCTTCCGGCGTCTCGACTTCCACGGCCATCATGGGCTCGAGGATGACGGGGCTGGCCTTCTTGGCGGCTTCCTTGAAGCCGAAGATGGCGGCCATCTTGAACGCCTGCTCGGACGAGTCCACGTCGTGGTACGAGCCGAAGGTCAGAGCGACCTTCACGTCAACCACCGGGTAGCCGGCCAGCACGCCCGAGGTCAGGGCCTCGACGACACCCTTTTCCACCGCCGGGATGTACTCGCGCGGAACCACGCCGCCCTTGATTTCGTCCAGGAACTCAAAGCCCTTGCCCGGCTCGTTGGGCTCCAGACGGAACACGACGTGGCCGTACTGACCCTTACCACCGGACTGGCGCACGAACTTGCCATCCACGTCCTTGACGGTGTTGCGGATGGTTTCGCGGTAGGCCACCTGGGGCTTGCCGACGTTGGCTTCGACGCCAAACTCGCGCTTCATGCGGTCGACGATGATTTCCAGGTGCAGCTCGCCCATGCCGGCGATGATGGTCTGGCCCGACTCTTCGTCGGAACGCACGCGGAAGGACGGGTCTTCGGAGGCCAGACGCGACAGGGCGATGCCCATCTTTTCCTGGTCAGCCTTGGACTTGGGTTCCACGGCCTGGGCAATCACGGGCTCGGGGAAGATCATCTTCTCGAGCATGATGTGGTTGTCCAGATCACACAGCGTGTCACCGGTGGTCACTTCCTTCAGGCCCACGCAGGCAGCGATGTCGCCGGCGCGGATTTCTTCGATTTCCTGACGCTCGTTGGCGTGCATCTGCACGATACGGCCGATGCGCTCCTTCTTGCCCTTGACGGCGTTGTAGACGGTGTCGCCCTTGGTCAGCACGCCCGAGTAGACACGCACAAAGGTCAGCTGGCCGACAAAGGGGTCGGTCATCAGCTTGAAGGCCAGGGCCGAGAACTTCTCGTTGTCGTCAGCCTTGCGCGAAAGCTTCTTCTCTTCGTCTTCGGGGTCGGTGCCGGCCACGTCGGGGATGTCCACCGGCGAGGGCAGCAGATCCAGCACGGCGTCGAGCATGCGCTGCACGCCCTTGTTCTTGAAGGCCGAGCCGCACAGCATGGGCTGGATTTCGGTGGCGATGGTGCGCTGGCGCAGGCCGGCGATGATTTCCGCTTCAGACAGGTCACCCTCTTCCAGGTACTTGTTCATCAGCTCTTCGCTGGCCTCGGCTGCTGCCTCGACCATGTTCTCGCGCCACTTGTTGCAGGTCTCGACCAGATCGGCGGGGATGTCGCCGTATTCGAACTTCATGCCCTGGGAGGCTTCGTCCCAGATGATGGCCTTCATCTTCAGCAGATCGACCACGCCCTGGAACTTGTCTTCCGCGCCGATCGGCACCACGATGGGCACCGGGTTGGCCTTCAGGCGCAGCTTCATCTGGTCCACGACCTTGAAGAAGTTGGCACCCGTTCGGTCCATCTTGTTCACAAAGGCCAGGCGCGGCACCTTGTGCTTGTTGGCCTGACGCCAGACGGTTTCGGACTGGGGCTGCACGCCACCCACGGCGCAGTACACCATCACGGCGCCGTCGAGCACGCGCATGGAACGCTCCACCTCGATGGTGAAGTCCACGTGGCCGGGGGTGTCGATGATGTTGATGCGGTGCTCGGGGCGCGACAGGTCCATGCCCTTCCAGAAGCAGGTCACGGCCGACGAGGTGATCGTGATGCCGCGCTCTTGCTCCTGCTCCATCCAGTCGGTGGTGGCAGCGCCGTCGTGCACTTCGCCCAGCTTGTGGGTCACGCCGGTGTAGAACAGGATACGTTCGGAGGTGGTGGTTTTACCCGCATCGATGTGGGCCGAGATACCGATGTTGCGGTAGCGCTCTAGGGGTGTTTTGCGTGCCATGATGGACTTTCGTTAACGGCCAAGAGCCCGTCCGCCAAAGCGGCGAATCGGGCTCCCAGCCTTCGAGACAAAGGACGAGACTTAGAAGCGGAAGTGGCTGAAGGCCTTGTTGGCTTCGGCCATGCGATGCACTTCGTCACGGCGCTTCATCGCGCCGCCACGGCCTTCGGTGGCTTCCATCAGCTCGTTGGCCAGGCGCTGGGCCATGGACTTCTCGCTGCGCTTGCGCGCGGCTTCCTTGATCCAGCGCATCGACAGCGCCAGACGGCGCACCGGGCGCACTTCGACGGGCACCTGGTAGTTGGCGCCGCCCACGCGGCGGGACTTCACTTCCACCATGGGCTTGACGTTGTTGATGGCCGTGGTGAACACCTCCAGGGCGTTCTTCTCGGGCTGCTTCTTCTCGATCAGCTCCAGCGCGCCGTAGATGATGCGCTCTGCAACTGCCTTCTTGCCGCCTTCCATGATCACGTTCATGAATTTGGACAGCTCTACATTGCCGAACTTGGGATCCGGCAGGATTTCACGTTTGGGGACTTCGCGACGACGTGGCA
>JAGNPA010000102.1 GCA_017989885.1 Aquabacterium sp. | reverse complement strand
GCTGCTATCGACCAGTTCTACGGCTATGAGCTGTCCATCGACGGCATCATCCACGAGATCGAAACGGGTCAGATGGACATGACCTCGCTGGCGCAAGGGCAGGGTGGGTACAGCCACCCAGTGGTGCGCCTGGTGGACGTGCTGTTGTCGGACGGGGTACACAAGTTCGCCTCCGACATCCACTTCGAGCCCGAAGGCCAGTTCCTGCGTATTCGTTACCGCATTGACGGTGTGCTACGCCAGGTCCGCGTGCTGCACGGACGCTACTGGAGCGCCATGCTCGTGCGCCTGAAGCTGGTCGCGGGCATGAACATTGCCGAAAGCCGGGCACCTCAAGATGGCCGCGTATCGCTGTCGATTGCGGGGCGCAATGTGGATTTCCGTGCGGCCGTGCAACCGACCATCCACGGTGAGAACTTCGTGCTGCGCGTGCTCGATGCCAAGCGTGGCATCGTTGACTACGACAAGCTCGGCCTGACCGACGATCAGTACCATCTGCTCAACCTCATGCTGGCGCGCCCAGAGGGCATCATCTTGGTGACCGGGCCGACCGGGTCGGGCAAGACGACGACGCTGTACTCGGTGCTCAGTCACATGAACGATGAAAGCGTCAACATCATGACGCTGGAAGACCCGGTTGAATACCCTATCACGCGGATCCGCCAAACTTCCATCTCTGACGGCAGCAAGATCAACTTCTCAGACGGCGTGCGCTCGATGATGCGCCAGGATCCGGACATCATCCTGGTCGGGGAGGTGCGCGACAAGGACACGGCCGAAATGGCCTTCCGCGCGGCCATGACGGGGCACCAGGTCTTTTCGACCTTGCACACCAATTCGGCCTTGCGCAGTTTTCAGCGCATCAAGGATCTGGGGGTGTCACCCGAGGTGATGGCGGGCAACATCATCGGCATCGTTGCGCAGCGCCTGGTGCGTCGTTTGTGTCCGCACTGCCGCGAGGCCGTTGTGGTGACCGATGGCAGCGTCGAGGCCACCCTGATTGGCGATCACGCCATCGGACGGACGGTGTACCGCGCCCACCAGGGTGGGTGTGAGGCATGCGGCTTTCGCAGCTACAAGGGCCGACTGGCCATCATGGAGCTGCTGCGCATGGACAGCGAGCTTGACGAGCTCATCACCCGCAATGCCAGCCTGGCCGAGCTGACCGCGCATGCCTTGAAGATTGGGTTTGCGCCGATGGCGGACGACGGATTGCGTCGCGTGCTCGAAGGCATCACCACGGTCGAAGAGGTCGGTCGCGTGGTGGACCTGACCACCCGTCTGTAGGGAGACCGCCGACCATGCCGCGCTACCGCTACCGCGCCATCAACGAGGGCGGAAACATCGTGAAGGGCGAGATCACCGCCCTGCACGATGCCGACCTGCGCGCGCAGTTGACGGCCTCAGGCCTGTCGTTGCTCCGGTTCACGACCACGCGAACTGGTGGCATGCGGCAGGCCAGCCTGCCTACGCGCGAGCTCATCAACCTGCTGTTTCACATGCAGATGCTGTTGCGCGCTGGTGTGCCGCTGATTGGTGCGCTGCAGGACCTTCGCGATGGCGCAGACAGTCTGGAGTTGCGCCAGGTGGCAGCCAGCCTGATCGACCGCATTCAAAACGGCAGCACGCTGGCCGACGCCATGGCGGCCGACCCAGGCATTTTCAGCGACGTCATGGTGCATCTGGTGCGCTCGGGCGAAGTCACCGGGCAGCTGTCCGAGGTGCTGGGCGATCTGGTGCGTTCGCTGAAGTGGCAATCCGAGCTGGCGTCCCAGACGAAAAAACTGCTCATGTATCCCGCATTCGTCACCATCACCATCACCGGCGTGGTGGTGTTCCTGATGGTGTACCTCGTGCCGCAACTGGTGGGCTTCATTCGCAACATGGGGCAAGAGGTTCCGCTGCAAACCCGCATGCTGATCTGGCTCTCTAGCGCCTTCGTCAACTACTGGTGGCTCATCCTGCCCACCCCGGTTGCATTGATTCTGGGGGTGGCGGCGGCCTCGCGGGCCAACGTGCAGTTTCGCTTCAAGCTGCACCAAGCCATGTTGGCCATCCCGGTCGTAGGCCCGGTCATCAAGAAGATCATTCTGGCGCGGATGACGGACAGCTTCGCACTCATGTACCGCACAGGCATCCCGGTGATCGAGGCCTTGAGCTACTGCGAAAAGATCACCACCAACCTGCCCGTTCAGCAAGCCCTGATTCGCACCCGCGAGCGCATCGCCAACGGCACATCCATCAGCGATGCCTTTGCCGCCGAGAGTCTCTTTCCGTCGCTGGTGGTCCGCATGCTGCGTGTGGGCGAGTCCACCGGGGCACTTGATGAGGCGTTGGCCAATGTGAGCTACTTCTTCACGCGCGACATCGAAGAGTCCATCGAACGCGTTCAGGCACTCATCGAACCCGTGCTCACCGTGGTGCTTGGCCTGATTCTGGGTTGGATCATGCTGGCCGTTCTGGGCCCCATCTACGACACCATTTCCAAGATTCGGGCATGACTGCGCTTTCCTCTTCACAATCCGGCCTGCTGTTGGTCAACCCCCTGCAGAGGCAATGGTTCACTGGCAAAGGCGATGCCATGGCGCCGCCCGAATCACTGCCCATAGGCGTGCGTGTGGTGGCTGATCTGGTTGAGGAAAACCATGTCCGCATCAGCGTGCCGGGCATTGTCGGGCGTGACCGTCAGAGCTTCATTGAGGCCCAGTATCAGGCCTTGCTGCCTGATGTGGCCTTGCGCGGTTCGTGGGAGCGGGCGTCGGCCCAACCCTTGCTGCCACGCCCGTTTGGCCTGCATGCGGTGGGTGTGGCCTCACCCACCTTGACCGGACAGCTCGATGAGCTGACCAAGGCAGGTCATCCCATCGAAGGGGTCTGGACCCTGAGCTATCTCATGGCTCACTGGGCTGTGCGACAGGCTGCGCTGTCAGGACAGAGTTGGTTGCTGCTGTGCCTGGGGCTGCCCTATGGCATGCGCATGGTGCTGCTGCACGACCAGGTGCCGGTGTTTTCGCGGTTGCTGCTGGCGGATGACCCCGGCATGCAGGCACAAGAGGTGGGCCAGACGCTGAAATACCTGACCGACAACCGCATCATCGAACGCGACGTGCGGCCAGCCATCTTGCCGTTGGATCCGGCACCCGCTTTGCGTCAGGGTCTGCAGGATCTGGGCCTCAATATGCTGCCCTCGATGGCACCCCGCCATGCGAACGGCATGCTGGCCGAGGTGATGACACTGGCCGGTTCACGCGCTCCCGGCAATCTGGCCAGCATCGCATTGCGTCGCCACCATCTTGCGCACCGCACGCGCCAGGGTTTGCGCCTGCTCACAGGTGTCGTGGCGGTGGCGGGGGCTGCGGGTTTGGTGATGCAGGGCCAGGCCTTGCTGCAAGGCGTTGATCAAAGTCGTGTGCAGCAACAGCAGGCCGCGCAGATGACATCGTCGGCCCAGACCATTCGTGATGACCTGGCCCGGCGCAACATCAATGTGCCGCTGCTGCGCCTGGCGATGGAGGTGCAGCAGCAAGAGCTGCAAAAGGGCATTGATCCGGTTCAGCAATTGTGGCTGTTAGGGCAACTCATGAAAGGCCATCCACAGGCACAACTGGTGCGCACCGAACAGGCGCTGCGCGAGCAGGCCTGCGTCAACCTGCAAGCCAATGCCGAAGCCGAAGTGGCCGCGGTGGTGGTGACTGAATCCACATCGCTGCAGACGGAGTGGCAGTTCGATGTTCGCCCCAGTTCGGATCTGCTGCCACGCCAGCGCCAGGCCTTGCTGGAAGCCTTGGCGAAATCCGTGGCGGCATGGCCTCAGTGGCAGTTGAAGACGAATCCAGAGCGTCAGGAAAGTGCCACGGCGTTGACGGGTGGCCAAGGCTCGGCCATCGACCGCGCCGCAACAGACTGGCGGTGGTGCCTGGTGCCTCGCACGCCAGCCACGGAGGGCACACCATGAATCAGTTCTGGCCCGTGGTTTTTCCGCTCGTCAGGCCCACCGTGATGCTGTTGGCAAAGGTGGTGATTGGCTTGGTGCTGGTGTCGGCATCCTTGTGGGGAGTGAAGTACTTCTTATCGCCGGGTTGGCTGCAGGCCGAGGCGAGCCTGCAGACGGCGCAGGCGCAGCTTGATGAGGCACGCCTAGAGCAATCCGATGTGCAAACCCATTGGCCCCGCTACAAGCAACTGGTTGCGGCCGGTCTGGTGGGTGGTGAGCCGCGCGCCATCTGGGTCGAAGACCTGCTGCGCACAGCCAACGAGTTGGACCTGAAGGACCAGGTCAGTTTTTCGCTGGCTGTGCCCGAGCCTGTCGAGCTACCGCAGGCCGAACTGGCGCAGGCGAGCGTGCAGCGGCATGTGCTTGAAATTCAAATGACACAGGTTCACGAACTCGAGGCGCTGAGGCTGATTCAGCAACTGCAGGCCCGCCATGCTCTGGTGACACGGATGGCGGCCTGCCTGTTTGCTCAGCCCAACCCAGATGGCCTCACAGCCCAGTGCCGTGTCAACTTCCTGCACATCGACCCCACCCCGACAGCTGATAACAATGCCGCTGAGTAGGCCACACAGGTTCGCCATGCCACATGCTTTCACGACTGCCCTCCCTGTTCGCCTGCTGGCGGTACTGGTAAGTTGCGTCGCGGCAGCTGGGCAGGGCGTGGCCGCACAAACCGCGCCTTCCCTCAATGACCCGGCGACAGCCCGTCTGTGGCCACGCGTTTTTTACCAAGCGGACGAGCGCGCCCGCATCGAGGCCCGCAGACGCGCATCGGGTGACGAGGCCGCGCCTGCCGGTGCGCCAGCAGTCGCTGTACCGTTGGTCCTGAGCTATAGCCTGGAAGGCGTGGCCCAGGGGCGCAAGGGTGCCACGGCCTGGATCAATGGGCAGATGCTGCGCCAGGGCGAGAGCCATGCCGGAGGCCGCACCGTGCACATCGGCCCTGACGTGGTACACCTGCGTCGTGCGGGCAAGGCTGACATCGTGCTGCGTCCCGGTCAGCGAGCGACTGAAGCGGGCGAGATGCCGCAAGATGTGGTTCCCGCTGGCACCGTTCGCCAGAAGTTGGCGCCGCAGTGATCTTTTCTTCGCTGGCTTGAACCATGAACCACCACGCATTTGACCCATCCTCGTCAGACACGGCGCCGCAGGCTCCTGCGCGGGTTCGCGGTTTCTCCTTGGTTGAAATGGCGTTGGTGCTGCTCATCGTGGGTTTGCTGGCCTCGGTGTTTCTGCCTGCCACCAACACCATGCTCGACAACAGTCGCCGCAAGGAAACCCGCGCCACGCTGGAGGCGGTGGAACAAGCGATGGTGCGCTTCGTGGTGGTCAACGGACGACTGCCTTGCCCAGCCAACGGAGCACTGCCGGCAGGCAACGCCGAACAAGGACTGGAGCAACCTCACCCCGGCACCGCTGCGTGCACGGCTGCCGCTCTGACAAATGGCGTGGTGCCCTGGCGCACTCTGGGCCTGGCTCAGGACGACGTGACCGATGCCTGGAACACGATGATCAGCTATCGGGTCTGGGCTGGTGCCGCGGTGGCTGTATCGTCCTTGACGCGGCCCGACGGGATGAACATGTCCAACCTGGACCCCGCCACACAGAACGCACAGATTCAGACCTTTTTGCAGGCGAGTGGCTTCAGAATCTGCTCGACCAACCCTTGCGCCATCGGCGCGGCCGCAGAATTGGCATCACGAACCGGCATGACGGGTGCCGCCTACGTGCTGATCAGCCACGGTGCCAACAGGGTGGGGGGCTTCTCTGCCGATGGCGTGTACCTTGGCACCGCCAACGGGCCGGGCCCAGGCCCATTGGAAAATATCAACTTCAACGGCTTGGCACCCCGTACCGCCACCCCCACAGATTTCTACATCGAGGCCAATTACGCCGAAAACCCGGCTGCCTATTTTGATGACATCGTGCTTCGGCCAACGGTGATGTCGGTCGTGCAGGGGGCCAATCTGGGCCCTCGCCAGGCCCCTTGAGCTGCTTGTTGAAAGCAACGCCATGCACCCCATCCTCCGTCCCCTGACTTCTTGCCGAGCGCGGCGTCTCAGGCAGTTGGGGGGGGCTTTGCTGGCGATGGTGGCCACACTGCTGGTGGCTGCATCCGCCACGCTGGCGATTCGCATGGCCGCTCAGGTGGGAGACCGCACAGAGCGCTTTGTTCAGACTCAGTCGCAGATGCAGCGCATCAGGCTGGCCTTGCATGCCTTTGCAGCCAGTCACGGGCGCCTGCCGTGTCCGGCCAATGGCGCGCTCGATACCGGGGCGGCTGCACCGAACGCCGCCACGACGCTGTGCACGTCCCGCGATGGCACGGTTCCCTGGGCCACAATGGGTCTGAGTCCGGACGACGCCCTGGATGCCTGGGGTAGGAAAATATCGTATCGCGTGTACGACGGCGCTGCGGGCATGACGCCCCTCCAAGGTGCCAGCATGACCGATTGCGACACGGTGGAGGCAGCCCCTGTGGCCCCCGTCGGGCCAGGTTTTCAATGCACAGCCGGGCACGACGTGATGCCCGGGCCGGGTGTGAACGCCTATCTTGACCCCACCCATCGCCCAGGACTCACGGTGCGAGTGGGGACCGTCAATCAAAATCAAATGGCCTGGGTGCTGATCAGTCATGGTGTCAGTGGGCACGGCGCATGGCTGACGGGCGGCAAT
>JAGNPA010000101.1 GCA_017989885.1 Aquabacterium sp. | reverse complement strand
GGTCCCAGGCGAGGGTGCGCCATTGGCTCCAGACCGTGACCAGCAAGTCCATGAGCGGCTCGACCCGAGGGGCCAGGGCGCGCAGGACGACGACCTGTTCGTGCGTGCTGGTGCTGCCGCAGGTGGCGGACAGAGCGTGGTCGGCGGACAGGGCGCGGGCCGCGTCTAGCAGGGCTTCGCGCCGGGCGCGGGGCAGGGGGGTGCCGCTGGCGAACCACAGGGTGCCCGTGACGCGGTGGCCGGCCCAGCCCAGGGGGCTGTCCAGCAGCAGTTGATCGGTGGCGGTGACGGTGCCGCGCTCCAGCCAGACGCCGGGGAGGTCGATCTCCTGGGTGTAGCGGCCGTGGGGGTGGGCGGGATCGTCGAAGGGTTCGCCGGCGGCGGGCAGGCCCAGGGCCAGGACGTCCCAGCCGAACATCTCGGCGCGGGGCGCGAGGTCGAAGCGCATGCGGTTGCTGGCCACGCAGCCACGGTAGGCGATGGTTTCGAGCGGCAGCCATTCGAGGCGGCTGTCGTCGTCGACGCGGGCGTGCAGGGTTTGCTGGGCTTCTTCGCCGGCGCTGCGGTAGAAGCGGGTGGCGCCGGGCGTGGTGATGAGCGCATGGCTGCCGCAGGCGAGGTGGGCATCGACCTGGAGCACGTCACCGCCGACGATGCCGCCGGGTGGGTGCACGAGCACGTGGTGGCAGACGCCGGGACCTTCAGGGTAGAGGCGTTGCAGGACGCGCAGCGGGCCGGTGTGGCGGTCGAGGGCGATGGTGCGTTCGCCATCGCGGCGGTAATCGAGGTTCAGTTGACCAAGCCAGCTCATGGGCCTTGTGCGCGTGGTGTGCGGCAGACTGCAATGTGAAGCGACCAGTTTAAAGCGGGACCGTGCCGGCGGAAGGACGCGGGGGGCCGACAACGGCGACAATGACGGCATGAGCATGGAACACGACACCGTCATCGAAGACACCCGCAACTGGATGGTCAAGGCCGTCATTGGCCTGAACCTGTGCCCGTTTGCCAAGGGGGTGCATGTGAAAAACCAGGTGCGCTACCGCGTCTCGGATGCGAGCACGCCGGAGGGCCTGCTGGAAGATCTGATCGAGGAGCTGACGTTCCTGCGTGATGCCGACCCGCAGGAGGTGGACACGACCTTGCTGGTGCACCCGGGTGTCTTGCAGGATTTCCTGGACTTCAATGATTTTCTGGATGTGGTGGACGCCGCAGTGGAAGACCTGGAGCTGGACGGCGTCTTGCAGGTGGCCAGTTTTCACCCGGACTACCAGTTCGCGGATGCCGACCCGGACGACGTCGAGAACTACAGCAACCGTGCGCCGTACCCGACGCTGCACCTGATTCGCGAAGAGAGCCTGGACCGGGCGATCGAGGCCTTCCCGGAGGCGGAGGACATTTACGAGACCAACAAGGCGACGCTGCGCAAGCTGGGGCTGGAAGGCTGGAAGAAGCTGTGGCAGGTGTGAGTGAGGTGAGCCATGGCGAGTGAACACCCCTGGTGGGGGCCGGCACGGGTGCCGTTTTTGCTGTTGACGCCGGCCTGCATGGCCTTGGGCGTGGCGTGGAGCGCCTGGCAGTTGGCGCAGCAGGGCCTGAGTCTGAATGCGTTGGATGCGCTGTTGTGTGTGCTGGGGGCGCTGGCGGCGCATGTGGCGGTGAACGCACTCAATGAGCACCATGACTTTCGCAGTGGGCTGGATCAGCGCACGCAGCGCACGCCCTTCAGCGGTGGCAGTGGGGTCTTGCCTGCGAACCCCTCGCTGGCGCCTGTGGCCTGGGCGATGGGGTGGGGCGCCTTGCTGTTCACCGTGTTGACGGGCTTGTATTTTGTGGTGAGTCGGCCAGCGCTGTTGTGGGACTTGGCGCCCTTGGGCTTGGTGGGCGTGGCAGTGGTGGTGTCGTACACGCCCTGGCTGACCCGTCGCCCCTGGTTGTGTCTGATGGCGCCCGGTTTGGGCTTTGGGCCCTTGATGTTGCTGGGCACCGAGGTGGTGTTGACGGGCGCGATGTCGTGGCAAGGCCTGGCCTTGTCGGTGTTGCCGTTTTGCCTGGCCAACAACCTGTTGTTGCTGAACCAGTTTCCGGATGTGGAGGCCGACCAGTCCGTGGGGCGGCGTACCTTGCCCGTGCTGTTGGGGCGGCTGGGCAGCGTGCCGGTGCTGGGCCTGCAGTACGGGCTGGCGTTTGGCGCGGTGCTGCTGGGGTTGGCGCTGGGGTGGTGGCCCGCTGCGACCGGCCTGGCGGTGCTGGGGCTGCCGCTGGCGGTGAGCGCCTGGCAGCGGGCTCAGGCTCACGCGGACGATCTACCCGGTTTGCAGCCGGCGATGGCCTTGAATGTGGCCGTGAACCTGATCACCCCGGTGCTGGCAGCGCTGGGCTTGGCGCTGTCGATCTGAGCCTGAGCTTCAGTCGGGGGTGGTGCTGCCGGCGTCCGGGCCCAGGTTCAAGCCCAATTCGGTGGCCAGACGGGTCACCAGGTCACGCAGTGAAACGATCTCGGCTGCCATGCGGGCTTGCTCCTCACGCAGTGCGGTGATCTCGGCCTGGAGTTCGTCGGTGGCGGGGCCCTGGTGAGCGGCGTGGGCGTATCCGGCTGAGGCGTCGCCGTGGGCAGGTGCCACCACATCGCCGCACAGCAGGTGGGCCCAGCGGGATTCGCGAGCGCCCGGTGCGCGGGGCAGCTTCACGACGCGAGGCGGCTCTTTGGCGGCCAGCTCGTCGAGGAAGGCTTCGACCGAGGAGACGTCGGCAAAGCGGTGCAGGCGTTCGGTATGCAGGCGCAGTTCGGCGGCGGTTTGCGGGCCACGCAGCATCAAGAGCGTGAGCAGGGCCACGGCCTGGCTGGGCACGCCCAGGCCACGCGCCGCGTTGTGATCGAAGCGCACCACGCGGCTGCCGCTGACTTCGTTGACGAGGCTGAGTTCACGCAGGCCATTGACCGCGTCCAGTACCTCGGCTTCGCTCAGTTGCATGACCGGATCGCGAGCGGTTTTCTGGTTGCAGCCCAGGGTGAGGGCGTTGAGCGACAGCGGGTAGCTGTCTGGGACGGTGTGCTGTTTCTCTACCAGCACGGCAAGGACTCGGGCTTCTTCGGGCGTCAACGGGCGCGTCATGGGCGGTGCAGGGCAGGGATCAGTGGGGGAGCGTAAACCATACCATGTGCCGTCTGGCGCGTCCGACCAGATTGCAGTGCTGCCGTCAGTGGTTTTGGCCACCGCGGTGTGCCCAGGCAGTGGTGCGGGTTTCGACCACAGAGAACAACTCGTACATGATCATGGCCATGGCACCGATGACGACCAGCCCTGCGAAGGCCAGGCCCATTTGCATGGACGAGCCGGCGCTGATGAGCAGGTAGCCGATGCCTTCGTTGGATGCCGTCATTTCTGACACCGTGGTGCCCACGAAGGCCAGGGTGATGGCGACCTTGAGCGAGCCAAAGAAGTAGGGCAGGGAGCGCGGCAGGCCGACCTTCATCAGCACGTCCCAGCGCTTGGCGCCCAGCACGCGCAGCACGTCTTCCAGTTCGGGCTCCAGCGTGGCCAGGCCGGTGGCGATGTTGACCATGATGGGAAAGAAGCTGATGAGGAAGGCGGTGAGGATGGCCGGGCCGGGGCCAATGCCGAACCACACCACCAGGATGGGGACGAAGGCCGCTTTGGGCAGGGCGTTGAAGGCGGTCATCAGCGGGTAGACGGCGGCGTAGGCCAGGCGGGAGCTGCCGATGAGAAAGCCCAGCAGCACGCCCACCACGATGGCGATGGCAAAGCCGGCCAGCGTGACCCACAGTGTGCGCCAGGCGTGGCGCAGGATTTCGCTGTGGAACTCGACCAACTGGGACGCAATGCGGGCCGGGCTGGGGAAGATGAACTCGGACACGTTCAAGGCCGAGCACAGAACCTGCCAGAGGATGAGCACGCCCAGCAGCAGCACCCAGGGGGCCCAGCGGGCTTGTTGTTTGGCGCTGAGTTTCATTGCGCGATCTCCCCGGCGGTCTGAATGTGGGCCTGGATGGTGGCGGGCTTGCGCATCGCGCCGATGTGGGCGCGCAACTCGTGCACGATGCCGGTGAACTCGGGGGTGTAGGTCACCTCCAGGTCGCGGGGGCGGGGCAGCTCGATCTCGCGTTTGGCGAGGATGCGGCCGGGGCTCTTGCTCATCACATAGACCGTGTCAGCCAGGAAGACAGCTTCGCGCAGGTCGTGGGTGACGAGGATGACGTTGAACTTCTGCACCGCCTGCAGGTCGCGCAGGGCGCACCACAGCTCCTCGCGGGTGAAGGCGTCGAGCGCGCCAAAGGGCTCATCAAGCAGCAGCATCTTGGGCTCGTGGATCAGGGCGCGGCAGATGCTGGCGCGCTGCTGCATGCCGCCCGAGAGCTCCCAGGGGAACTTGTCTTCGTAGCCGCCCAGCCCCACGCTTTCGAGCAGGGCGCGGGCCTTGGCCGCGTATTCCTTGCGCTTGGCCTTGAAGCTGGCGCGGAAGGGTTCGACGATCTCCAGCGGCAAGAGCACGTTGTCGAGCGTGGTGCGCCAGGGCAGCAGCGACGGGGCCTGGAAGGCCATGCCGGTGATCTTGAGCGGACCGGTCACGGGCTCGCCCCCGATCGTGATGTGGCCCTTGGTGGGCTGCTTCAAGCCGGTGGTCAGCTTCATGAAGGTGGACTTGCCGCACCCGGAGGGGCCGACGATGGCCACGAACTCGCCCTCATCGATCTGCAGGTTCAGATCCTCGACGGCGAACTGTCCTTGGGCCCACAACGCGTCGTTGTAGGCCAGCCAGACATTTTGAAAATCAACAAAGGCGGTCATGGCCCCTCCTCAGGTACAGCGTGCGCGGGTTTACTTCTTGGGGGGCAGGACGTTGAGGTCGGCAGCCGAGGGCAGGTAGGCAGAGGTCCAGACGGCGTCGGCATTGACGCGGGTCTTGGTGGCGAAGGCGTCGCCCACTTGCGAGGCCATCAGTGCCAGGCGCGGCAGCTTGACCTGACCGAAGCCTTCGGCGCGGGCGTCCGGGCTGGCGATGACCTGGTCGATGGCCATCTTCAGGCGGCGCTTTTCCAGCTCGACGTTGATGATGCCGTCGCGGGCCTTGACGTGTTCGATGGCGGCGTCGGGGTTGGCCAGGACTTCCTTGGTGCCTTTGGCGAAGGCCTTGAGGAAGGCTCTGACGGCGGCGGGGTTCTCTTTGAGGATCTTGGGCGAGGCAATGATGGCGTTGCCGTACAGCTTCACGCCGTGCAAGGCGTAGGGGAACATCACCACATCGCCGGCCTTGGCGCCGCGCGCTTCGAGGTTGAGCAGGCTGGTGAAGGAAAAGCCGGTGATGGCGTCGACGTCACCGCGCACGAGCATGGTTTCGCGCAGCGGCGGGTCCATGCTGACCCAGGTGGCGCCGTTGACCTTGTTGGCCTTGGCGAAGATGGGCCAGGCTTTGCGACCGGCATCGAACACGGGGGCACCCAGTTTCTTGCCCGCCAGATCGGCCGGGGTCTGGATGCCGGACTTCTTGAGGGCGAACACGGCGGCCGGCGTGTTGTTGTAGACCATCATGATGGCCACGGGCTTGTTGGGCGCGTCGGGGTTGTTGGCGTGGAACTCCATCAGGGCGGCGATGTCGGCCAGGCCCAGGTCGTAGGAGCCCGAGGCGACGCGGGTGACGGTGCCGCCCGAGCCGTTGCCGGCGTCCACGGTCACGTCCAGGCCGGCTTGTTTGAAGTAGCCCTTGGCCACCGGCTGCAGGAACAGGGCAGAGGGGCCTTCGAAGCGCCAGTCGAGCTGGAACTTGATGGGTGTTTGGGCGTGCACCGCAGTGGGGAGGCTCATGCCCCAGCTGAGTGCGGCGGCCG
The DNA here is from genome assembly GCA_017989885.1 of Aquabacterium sp. Lineage (GTDB taxonomy): Bacteria > Pseudomonadota > Gammaproteobacteria > Burkholderiales > Burkholderiaceae_C > Aquabacterium. Next base: position 847 of record JAGNPA010000101.1, on the reverse strand, counting down.
AGGCCACGGTGGCGAGCAGGGTGCGACGGGGGCGGGACGAGACGGTCATGGGGCAGACTCCAGCGAGTGACAAAACTGTATACAGTCCCGTCAGCGAGATTCGTGCCAGTTCATTCCGGGGATCCGTCCTGTCGCTGTCGTCGTGGGAGGGGTGCGGGCCGCCTAGAATGCGACCCTTGTTGTTTGAACGGGGTGGACGCGTGTCGGATCGTCTTTTTGTCTTGTCTCAGTACGTGCTGCCCAAGCACGCCTTGACCGCGTTGGCGGGCGTGGGCGCTTCGGCGCGGGGTGGTGCGCTGACCACGCGTTTCATCCGCTGGTTCGTGGGCCGCTATGGCGTGAACATGGCCGAGGCGGCCAACCCGGACATCGCCAGCTACCCCACGTTCAACGAGTTCTTCTCGCGGGCTTTGAAGCCGGGGGCGCGTCCGCTGGCCGATGCCGACCTGATCAGCCCTGTGGATGGGGCCATCAGCCAGTTCGGGCCGATTCGCCGCGACCAGATCTTCCAGGCCAAGGGGCACGATTACTCGACCACCACGTTGGTCGGCGGCGATGCGCAACTGGCCCAGCGCTTTGACGATGGGCATTTTGCGACGCTGTACCTGAGTCCCAAGGACTATCACCGCATCCACATGCCTTGTGATGGGCGCCTGACGCGGATGATCTATGTGCCGGGCGACCTGTTCTCGGTGAACCCGGCGACGGCCCGAGGCGTGCCCGGCCTGTTCGCGCGCAACGAGCGGGTGGTGTGCGTGTTCGAGTCGGAGCAGGGGCCGTTTGTGCTGACCCTGGTGGGCGCCACCATTGTGGGCAGCATGGCCACGGTGTGGCACGGCGTGGTGAA
>JAGNPA010000100.1 GCA_017989885.1 Aquabacterium sp. | reverse complement strand
CGGTCAGTTGACCCGCCTGCCACCAACAGGCGATGCAGACCGCGTACAAGCTCATCACCCCGGCCACATCGAAGCGCCCCAGCGTGATGGCCGAGGTGCGGATGCCGATCTTGAGGTCGTCGTTGCGGTCGACCATGGCGTATTCGGTGTCGTAGGCAATGACCCAGGCGAGCTTGCCGGCCAGCAACCACCCCACCACCGGCGGGATCTCGTTGAGGACGGCCGTGAAAGCCATCGGGATGCCGAAGGCATAGGCCACGCCCAGCACGGCCTGCGGCATCGCGAAGAAGCGCTTGGTAAAGGGGTAGACGATGGTGACCGCCAGCGCCCCGAAGGACAGCGCCACGGTGTAGGCGTTGGTGGTGAGCACCAACGCGAACGAAACCAGCGCCAGCACCACCCCGATGAGCACGACCTCCTTGACGGAGATGCGGCCGCTGGTGAGCGGGCGCTGCGCGGTGCGCTCAACGTGGCGGTCAATGTCCTTGTCGGCGAAGTCGTTGACGGCGCAGCCCGCGCTGCGCATCAGGATGGTGCCCAGGGTGAAGACCGTGAGCAGGTGCCAGCCCGGGAAACCGCCTGCCGCCATCCACAAGGCCATCAGGGTGGGCCACAGCAGCAGCAGCCAACCCTGAGGGCGGTCCCAGCGGATCAGGTCGAGATAGAGCGACCAGCGGTCGCGCAGGGACAAGGTGGCGGTGGTGTTCACACCGGAATTATGGCGTGACGGGCGAGGCTTGGGCCGCCGCGGGCTGCGCCACCCAGCCACCCCCCAGCGCCTTGTAGACACCGATGTGGGCCTGTTGACGCGCCAGTTGCGCCGCGATCAAGGCCTGCTGGGTGTTGAACAGGGCGCGCTGGGCATCGAGCAGATCGAGCTGGCTGGACACGCCATTGTCGTAACGCAGGGTGGACAGGCGCAGGCGCGTGGCCTCGGCCTGGGCCTGGGCCAGTTGCGCTTCGGCCTGCTCGGCGTAGCTGCGACGGGCGACGAGGGCGTCGGCCACTTCCTTGAACGCGGTCTGCACGGCCTTGTCGTACTGGGCCACGGCGATGTCGCGCTTGACCTCGGCCACGGCCACGCCGGCCTTGGCACGGCCCGCGTCGAAGATGGGCACGCTCAGCGAGGGCGCAAAGCTCCAGGCCGTGCGGCCATCGTCGAACAGGCCCGACAGCGAGTCGCTGACGACGCCGGCGCTGGCCGTCAGGCTGATGCGCGGGAAGCGGGCGGCGCGGGCGGCACCGATGTTGGCGTTGGCAGCGATGAGCTGTTGCTCGGCCTGCGCGATGTCGGGGCGCTGCAGCAGCACGTCGGACGACAGGCCCACGGGCAGCTCGCTCAGGCCCGGCCACAGCGCGGCCAGCACAGCCTGGCTGGCCGCCTTGGCGTCGGCACTGCGGCCCACGGCCTGGGCATCGATCTGCGGCACAGGCGGCAGCAGATCGGCGGGTGCGGTCGAGCCCAGCAGCAGGTTCAGGGCATTGAGGTCTTGCGCCCACTGGCGCTGAGCCTGGGCCCGGGTCACGCGGGCGGCTTCGACCAGGGACTGTGAGGAACTCAGGTCCAGCTCATTGAGCACACCATGATCGAACTTGAGCTTGAACAGCTTGAAGGACGCTTCACGGGCTTGCAGGGTTTGCTCGGCCAGGGCCAGCTGCCAGCGGTCGGCCCACAGCGCGTAGTAGGCATTGGCCACCGCCGCCACCAGGCTGATGTGCGCGGTCTTGCGGGCTTCTTCCGAGGCCAGCACCTGGGCGCTGGCCGCTTCGCTGAGCGCCTTGACGCGGCCGAACAGGTCCAGCTCGTAGGCGGAGACGGTCACGCCAGCGGTGGCGGTGGTGGTGATGTCGTTGGGAGGCGTCGATGACGGCCCCCGCGAGCCGCTGACAGCCCCACTGAGCGTGGGGAAGCGGTCGGCGTTCTGGATCTGATAGGTCGCGCGCCATTGCTCGATGGTGAGCATGGCCACGCGCAGGTCCCGGTTCTGATCCAGGGCCTGACGGATCAGGCCTTGCAGCCGGGTGTCAGGAAAGTACGTGGTCCATGGCAGCTCGGCCACGGCTGGTGCCGGGGTGGCCGCCGCATTGGCGGGCGCCAGCGGCAGCTGATCGGGCACCGCCAGCGCCGGACGCTGGTACTGCGGCGTGAAGGAGCAGGCGGCCACGCTCAACAGCGCGGCCAGCGCGATGGCCGGGCGCAGCAGGCGGGTGGTCTTATTCATGAGCGGTCTCCACATCGGAAGCGGGGGCAGCAACGGGCTTGCCCGGGAACAGGCGGCGCACCACCACGAAGAACACGGGCACAAAGAACACGGCCAGCACGGTGGCCGCGATCATGCCGCTCATCACGCCGGTGCCGATGGCGCGCTGGCTGGCCGAGCCAGGGCCGGACGCCAGCACCAGAGGCAGCACACCCAGGATGAAGGCCAGCGAGGTCATGATGATCGGACGGAAACGCAGGTGACAGGCCCGCAGCGTCGCCTCGATCAGGCTCATGCCCTGCTCATGGAGCTCCTTGGCGAACTCGATGATCAGGATGGCGTTCTTGGCGGACAGCCCCATGATGGTGATCAGGCCCACCTTGAAGTAGACGTCGTTGGGCATGTCGCGCAGGTTGGCACCCAGCAGCGATCCCAGGATGCCCAGGGGCACCACCAGCAGCACGGCCACCGGGATGGTCCAGCTTTCGTACAGGGCCGCCAGACACAGGAACACGGCCAGCAGCGAGAACACCAACAAGATGGTGGCCTGCGAGCCCGACAGGCGCTCTTCACGCGACAGGCCGGTCCACTCGATGCCCACACCCGGCGGCAGTTGCTCGGCCAGACGTTGCAGCTCGGCCATGGCGTCGCCCGAGCTGTAGCCCGGTGAGGCCGCGCCGGAAATCCGCATCGACGGATAGCCGTTGTAGCGCACGGCCTGCATCTGCCCGGTCACCCAGCGGGTGGTGGCAAAGGCCGACAGCGGCACGGTCTGGCCACTGCTGTTGACCACGTTGATGCGCAAGAGGTCTTCGGCCTGCATACGATCCTTGGCATCGGCCTGAACGATGACGCGCTGCATGCGCCCGGAGTTGGGAAAGTCGTTGATGTAGGCCGAGCCCAGCGAGGACGACAGCGAGGCGCTGATCACGGCGAAGTCCACGCCCAGGGCGTTGGCCTTGTCGCGGTCGATGTCGATCTGCAACTGCGGTGCGTCTTCCAGGCCTTCGGGGCGCAGGCCCGTCAGGATGGGGCTTTGCATCGCCATGCCCAGCAACTGGTTGCGCGCGGCCAGCAGGGTCTCATGGCCCAGCGAGGCCCGGTCTTGCACGCGCACGGCAAAACCGGTGGCGTTGCCCAGTTCCATGATCGGGGGCGGCACCAGCGGGTAGATGAAGGCATCGCGCACGCCCATCAGCGCGCCAAAGGCACGCTTGGCCAGGGCCTGCGCGCTGTGCTCGTCACCCTTGCGCTCGCTGTGATCCTTCAGGGTCACGAAGGCCAGGCCGGCGTTCTGACCCGAGCCCGAGAAGCTGAAGCCGATCACGCCCACGACGGACTTGACCTCGGATTGCTTGAGGTAGAAGTCTTCCACCTGCTTCATCACCGTCTCGGTGCGCTGGGCCGTGGCACCGGCGGGCAACTGCACCAGCGTGATCAGGCTGCCCTGGTCTTCATCGGGCAGGAAGGAGGTGGGCATGCGGACGTACATCCAGCCCACGGCCCCGACGATGATGGCGTAGATGATCAGGGTACGGCCGCCGCGCTTGACCAGGCGGGCCGCCCAGCTTTCGTAGCCATGGGTGGTGGAACTGAAAGCGCGGTTGAACCAGCCAAAGAAGCCCTTCTTCTCGTGGTGATCCTCGGCGGCCGGCTTGAGCAGGGTCGCGCACAGGGCGGGCGTCAAGGTCAGAGCCAGGAAGGCCGAGAACAGGATGGAGGCCACCATCGACAGCGAGAACTGGCGGTAGATGTTGCCCACCGAGCCCGCAAAGAAGGCCATGGGGATGAACACCGAGACCAGCACCACGGTGATGCCGACGATGGCGCCACTGATCTGGCCCATCGCCTTGCGGGTGGCGGCCAGTGGGGGCAGCCCCTCTTCGACCATGATGCGCTCGACGTTCTCGACCACCACGATGGCATCGTCGACCAGGATGCCGATGGCCAGCACCATGCCGAACATGGTCAGCACGTTGATGGAGAAGCCGAACACCGACATCACCCCGAAGGTGCCCAGCAGCGCGATCGGCACGACGAGGGTCGGGATCAGGGTGTAGCGCCAGTTCTGCAGGAACAGGAACATCACCAGGAACACCAGGATCACGGCTTCCACCAGGGTCTGCACGACCTGGGTGATGGACAGCTTGATGAAGCCCGAGGTGTCATAGGGCACGGAGTAGTCCACGCCCGAGGGGAAGTACTTGCGCAGCTCTGCCAGACGCGCTTTGGCGGCCGTGGCGGTGGCCAGGGCGTTGCCGGTAGGCGAGAGCTGGATGGCCATGGCCAGGGCGGGCTTGCCGTTGAGGCGGGCGTAGGCGCTGTAGGTCTGCGCGCCCAACTCGATGCGGGCGACGTCCTTGAGGCGCACGGTCGAGCCGTCAGCCTTGGCGCGCAGCACGATGTTGCCGAACTGCTCGGCATTGCTGAGTTGACCGGACACCACCACGGTGGCCGAGATCGTCTGCTTGCTCAGATTGGGCAGCTCACCCAGGCCGCCAGCGGGCACCAGCGCGTTCTGCGCGCGGATGGCGTTGTTGACATCGGTCACGCTCAGGCCAAAGGACACCAGCTTGGCCGGGTCCACCCAGATGCGCATGGCACGCTCGGTGCCGAACATGGTGACCTGACCGACGCCGGGCACGCGCAGCATCTCGGGCACGAGGTTGCGTGAGGCGTAGTCCCCCAGCGCGACGGGGTCGTAGGCGGGGTTGGAGGACGACAACATCGCAAACATCAGGATGTTGCTGCGCGATTTTTCAACCCGCACGCCTTGCTGCGTCACAGCACTGGGCAGACGCGGCGTGGCGCGCGAGAGGCGGTTCTGCACCTCGACCTGGGCCAGGTCGATGTTGGTGCCCGTCTCGAACGTCACCGTGATGGACGCGGTGCCGTTGGCCTGGCTGACCGACTCCATGTAGGCCAGGCCAGGCGCCCCATTGAGCTCCTGCTCGATGACGTTGACCACGGCCTCGTCCAGCGTCTTGGCCGAGGCGCCCGGGTAGGTGGCATTGATGACCACGGACGGCGGCGCCACCGTGGGGTACTGGGCCACCGGCAACTGGGTGATGGCCACCCCGCCGAAGACCATGATGAACAGGGCGATCACCCACGCGAAGATGGGCCGATCAATGAAGAAACGTGACATGCTGGCGCCCCTTTACTTGGATGCCGCAGCGGAAGCAGCCGGGGCTGCACCCATGCCGGCCTGTGCGCTCGGCTGCTGCCACGGCACCGCCTTGACGGGCGCCTTGGGGTTCATCATCTTCTGGAAGCCATCGACCATGACCTGCTCCCCGGTCTTGAGGCCACCGAGCACGACCCAGTCATTGCCCTTGGCGCCACCGAGCTTGATCTGACGGGGCGTGACCATGCCCTTGTCGTCGACCACCATCACGGTGTCGGCCTGTGCGCCACGGGTGACGGCCTGCTGGGGCAGCAAGATGCCGCCCTCGGCCTGAGCCTGGGACAGGCGCACCCGCACATACATGCCGGGCAGCAACAGGCCGTCGGGGTTGGGCAGCTCGGCGCGCAGAGACACTTGACCGGAAGTGGCGTCCACACTCAGGTCGGAGAACAGCAGCTTGCCGGGCAGCGGGTACTCCTTGCCATCGTCCAGCACCACGCGGATTTCGGCGGCGCCGGCGCCGGCGCTCTTGAGCGCCCCGGACTTCATCGCCGCACGCAGCTTGAGGACCTCGTTGGCCGGCTGGGTGAAGTTGACATACAGCGGGTTGACCTGCTGGATCAGCGCCAGCTGGGTGGCCTCGCCCTGCCCCACCAGCGCGCCTTCGGTGACCAGCGCCCGGCCAATGCGGCCCGAGATCGGCGCGGTCACGCCGGCATAGCCCAGGTTGATGCGCGCGGTCTGCACCGCCGCCTTGGCTCCGGCCACATCGGCCTGCGCCTGACGCTGGGCCACCTGGGCATTGAGGAATTCTTGTGGGCTGATGGCCTTGGCGGCCTGCAGCGGCTCGTAGCGCTGGACCAGGGCGCTGACCTGCGCCAGATTGGCCTCGGCCTTGGCCTGGGTGGCCTGCGCGCTGTCGAGTGCGGCCTGGAAGGTGGCCGGATCGATCTGGAACAGGGGCTGGCCGGCCTTCACATCGGCGCCTTCGGTGAACAGGCGCTTTTGCAGGATGCCGGCGACGCGGGCGCGGACCTGCGCGGTGCGCACGGCTTCCAGGCGGCCAGGCAGCTCGCTCATCACCGGCACGCTTTGCGGCTGCACGGTGATCACACCCACCTGGGCCGGCGGCATGCCACCACCCGGTGCGCCTGCGGGCGCCGCAGCCTTGTCATCGCCACAGCCGGCCAGCAAAGCCAGCGCCACCGCGCACAGCGCCAGCTTCGAACGTCCCGCCCGCATGGGCCCCGCCTGGTCTTGTTGCAGATGGGATAACACTGTGACAACTTGGCTGGCCATGGGCACCTCTTGGAAGACGGATCGGGTCGACAATACGATACCGAAATATACATACATTTTTGTATGTATGCGTCCGAATGGACGATAATCCCCACACTCTCCACTGATTTTGTGGCACCCCCATGCGCCGCACCAAAGAAGATGCACAACTCACCCGCGAGGCCCAGCTGGACACTGCGGA
>JAGNPA010000099.1 GCA_017989885.1 Aquabacterium sp. | reverse complement strand
GCCGGTCAGCCCGCCGTCTGCCAGAACAGTCTGGACGGCGTGTCCGAGCGCGACTTCGCCATCGAGTTCACGGCCGCCGCCTCGCTGCTGATGGTGCACGTCTCGCGCCTGAGCGAAGAGCTGATCCTGTGGATGAGCCAGAGCTTCGGCTTCATCGACCTGGCCGACCGCTTCTGCACCGGCTCGTCCATCATGCCGCAGAAGAAGAACCCCGACGTGCCCGAACTGGCGCGCGGCAAGACCGGCCGTGTGGTCGGTCACCTGATGGGCCTGATCACCCTGATGAAGGGCCAGCCCCTGGCCTACAACAAGGACAACCAGGAAGACAAGGAGCCGCTGTTCGACACGGTGGACACGTTGAAGGACACCCTGCGCATCTTCGCCGAGATGGCTGCCGGCATCACCGTCAAGCCCGAAGCGATGGAGCGCGCGGCCAAGAAGGGCTACGCCACCGCCACCGACCTGGCCGACTACCTGGTCAAGAAGGGGCTGCCTTTCCGCGACGCGCACGAGGTGGTCGCCCACGCCGTGAAGGACGCGATTGCCGCCGGTGTCGACCTGTCGGAGCTGCCACTCGACAAGCTCAAGGCCTACAACCCGGCCATCGAGCCCGATGTCTACGAGGTGCTGAGCCTGCGCGGCTCGCTCAACGCCCGCAACATCCTGGGTGGCACCGCGCCGGAACAGGTGCGCGCCCAGGTGGCCCGCCACCGCGCACGTCTGGCCTGATCGCCAAAATGATCACGGGCGATGCCAACTCCCGCATACGGGGAGTGGGTATCGCCCGATTTTGTTGAGCCAGCTCAAACTTTCCACCGTAGGCCCCGGCTACCCTCCCCGCCAAGATGGATGTCGGCCGATGGGCCATGCGAGGAAGTACCCATGTCAAGTTTCACCTGGTCGCCGGAGATGTCGCTGGACATGCCCGCGCTGGACACTCTGCACACCGAGTGCACCGACCTGATCGCTGCGGTGCTGGATGCCGCAGATGACGCCCTGCTCGCTCTTTGGGACCGGCTCATCGCGCACACGGCCGAACACTTCGCTCAGGAAGACCGCTGGATGCAGGCCACCGGCTTTGCGCCGAACAACTGCCACAGCTCGCAACACGCCACCGTGCTGCAGATCATGCGCGAGGGCGCTGAAAAGGGCGCGGAGGGCAACCTGGGCATCGTGCGCCAGATGGCCCACGAACTGACCGTCTGGCTGCCGCACCACATCGACGCCATGGATGCCGGCCTGGCCCAGCACCTGAACGAGGTGGGCTACGACACGGTCACCGGCCACATCAGCAAGCCGGAAATGCTGCCCCAGAACACGGTGAGCAGCTGCAGCGTCGAGCCCTGCGGCTCACACGCCTGAGTCCTGACGGCCCGCATGGCCCTCGCGGAGCTCGCTGAGGGCCACGCCAAGGCACTCAGCCCGCCAACTGCGCACGCCGCTCCCGCACGGCCTGTTCGATGCCCTCGGCATCGAGCCCGCACAGCGCCAGCAGCTTGGCCGGCTCGCCGTGCTCGACGAACGCGTCGGGCAGACCCAGCATCATCAGCGGGGTGTTCACGCCCGCGGCCGACAGGGCCTCGGCCACGGCGCTGCCCGCGCCGCCCTGCACACAGCCTTCTTCCACCGTCACCAGCAGGTCGTGGCTGCCTGCCATCTCCAGCAACAGTTCGGTATCGAGCGGCTTCACAAAACGCATGTTGACCACCGTGGCATCCAGCGCCTCACCGGCCTGCAGCGCGGGGTACAACAAGGTGCCAAACGCCAGGATGGCCACGCGCTTGCCGGCCACCGGCTCGTGCACCTGGCGACGCACCTCGGCCTTGCCCCAGGGCAGCGGCGTGAGATCGGTGGGCACCGGCACGCCCGCGCCCGCGCCACGCGGGTAGCGCACGCACACCGGGTGGTTCTGCGCGTAGGCGGCACTCAGGGCCTGACGGCACTCGGCTTCGTCGGCCGGCGCGATCATGCTCATGTTGGGGATGCAGCGCACAAAAGCGATGTCGAACGCACCCATGTGGGTCGCCCCATCAGCCCCCACGATGCCGGCGCGGTCGAGTGCGAACACCACCGGCAGGTTCTGCAGCGCCACATCGTGGATCATCTGGTCGTAGCCACGCTGCAGGAAGGTGGAGTAGATGGCCACGACGGGCTTCATGCCCTCGCAGGCCAGGCCGCCGGCGAAGGTGATGGCATGCTGCTCGGCAATGCCCACATCAAAATAACGCGAGGGGTGCTTCTTGTGGAACTCGACCATGCCCGAGCCCTCGCGCATGGCCGGGGTGATGGCCACCAGACGGGGGTCGTGCGTCGCCATGTCGCACAGCCACTGCCCGAACACCTGGGTGAAAGTGGGCTTGGGCGGGGACACCGGCGCGGCCTTGACCAGGCCCACGGCCGGGTCGAACTTGCCAGGGCCGTGGTACGCAATCGGGTCGGCTTCGGCCAGCTTGTAGCCGTAGCCCTTCTTGGTGACCACATGCAGAAACTGAGGACCACTGCGCTCGCGCAGGTTCTCCAGCGTGGGGATCAGCGAGTCCAGATCGTGACCGTCAATCGGGCCGACGTAGTTGAAACCGAACTCCTCGAAGATGGTGGCGGGCACCACCATGCCCTTGGCGTGCACTTCCAGCTTCCGCGCCAGTTCGAACAGCGGTGGCGCATGGCGCAGCACCTCTTTGGCGCTTTCACGTGCGGCGGCGTAGAAGCCCCCTGACATCAGGCGCGCCAGATGGCGGTTGAGCGCCCCCACTGGTGGCGAGATCGACATGTCGTTGTCGTTGAGCACCACCAGCATGTCGGGCATCTTGCCGTCGTGCGGCACCCCGGCATTGTTCATGGCCTCGAAGGCCATGCCGGCGGTCATCGCACCGTCGCCGATGATGGCCACGGCCTTGCGGTTCTCGCCCTTGAGCTGCGCGCCCAGGGCCATGCCCAGCGCGGCCGAAATCGAGGTGGACGAGTGGGCGGTGCCGAAGGTGTCGTAGGCACTCTCATCGCGACGCGGAAAGCCGCTCATGCCGCCGTACTGACGCAGCGTGGGCATCTGGTCGCGGCGACCGGTGAGGATCTTGTGCGGATAGGTCTGGTGACCCACATCCCACACCAGGCGGTCATCGGGCGTGTGGAACACGTAGTGCAGCGCGATGGTGAGCTCGACCGTGCCCAGGTTGGACGACAGGTGACCGCCCGTGCGGGAGACGCTGTGGAGCAGATAGTCCCGCAGTTCGTGGGCCAGTTGCTTGAGCTCGGAGCGAGACAGGTGCCGGATGTCGGCGGGCTGGTCGATCCTGGACAGCAGGGGGTAGCTCATGGTGTGCACATCCTCGGAGGATTGTTCGGGGTGTCAGTGGTCACGGTGGACGATGCGCTCGGCCAGGCCGCGCAAAGACGCGGTCGCCTCGCTGCCCAGACCACTGCGCGCCAGCGCCGCCAGCGCCTGGGCCAGCAGGGCGGCGGCCTCAATGCGCGCGCCCTCCAGACCGAGCAGACGGACATAGGTCGGCTTGTTGGCGTCGGCATCCTTGCCCGCCGTTTTGCCCAGGGTCTCCGAGCCCTGGGTCTCGTCCAGCACGTCGTCCACGATCTGAAAGGCCAGACCGATGGCGTGGCCGTAGTCCGTCAGCGCCTGCCAGGCCGGGCTGTCAGCGGGCACGCCGCCACAGGCCGCGCCCATCTGCACGCTGGCGCGCAGCAGGGCGCCGGTCTTGCGCTGGTGCATGTCGCGCAAGGTGGCCTCGTCCAGCGACTGGCCCACGTTGGCCAGGTCGATCGCCTGCCCGCCCGCCATGCCGGCCTGGCCGGAAGCCCGCGCCAGCACCCGCACCAGACGTGCCTGCAGCGCGGGCGGCACCCCCACGCCCTCACCGTCGTCCGGGGTCAGGACCTCGAAGGCCAGCGCCTGCATGGCATCGCCAGCCAGCATGGCCTGCGCCTCGCCGAACTGCACGTGCACCGTGGGCTTGCCACGGCGCAGCACGTCGTTGTCCATGCAGGGCATGTCGTCGTGCACCAGCGAATACGCGTGGATCAACTCCACCGCCGTGGCCGCACGCAAGGCCGCCTCGGCGCCCACCGCGTCAGCGCAGGCACCCGTGGCCTCGGCCGCCGCCTGCACCAGCAAGGCACGCAGGCGTTTGCCGCCGTCGAGCACGCCGTAGCGCATGGCCTCGCCCAGGCCAGCCGGCGCCGCCGCAGGCACCCAATCGGACAGGGCCGACTCGACACGGTTCAACACGGCATCCGACCAGGCTTGAAAGTCAGCCGCGTTCATTCAGCATCCCAGGACTTGAGTTGACCGTCTTCCAGCAGCTTGACCTGCTCTTCCACCGCCTGCAGTCGGCTGCGGCAGAACTTCAGCAAAGCCGCGCCGCGCTGGTAGCTGCCCAGCAACTGCTCCAACGGCAAGGCGCCCGACTCCATCTGCCCCACCAATTGCTCCAGCTCGGCCAGGGCGGCCTCGTAGGTGGGCGGCAAAGCAAGCTCTGCCGCGTTGTTGCTGGATGTCGAAGAAGATCTGGCCATGGACTCGCCTGTCGGTGCAGGTTGCGGGCAAACGCGTATTCTATTTCGGCCATTCTCCCCCTGCAGGACATTCCCGCACACCACGGCTGACGTTTGCACACAGATCGGGGGCTGCACTGGCACGCCAGGGCCAGCCGGGTCTTTGACCTGCCTCAGGGTACGGACATTGCCCGCGCCCCCCGGAAAACCCCCTACCGGGTACAATCGCCCCCTCCCTCGTTGCCTGCCCTGCCGTCCTGCCAACCCCGTTGTCAGCAGGACCAGCCTCATTTTGGCGAACGCAGAGCAGCCCCGTGGGCTCATCGCCCCCTGGCCTGTCCAGGGATGTTTCAAGCCTCCGGTCGCCCCTCATGTTGATGGTGCCACCGAGGTGGGTTGACATCGGTTTTTGGAGATCCTGGGGATCATGTCTGACCTGAGTCCTGCGCTCAATGCCCTTCACCGCAGCCGCACACAGCTGCCCGTGTCCGTCTATTTCGACGAATCACTGTACAAGGAGGAGCTTGCACGCATCTTTCAGTCCGGTCCTCGCTACCTGGGCCACGCCTTGAGCGTGCCCGAGGTGGGCGACTACCACGCACTGGCTCAGGAAGGCGAGGGGCGCGCCCTCGTGCGCACGCCCGAGGGCATCGAGCTGATCTCCAACGTCTGCCGCCACCGCCAGGCCGTCATGCTCAAGGGCCGTGGCAACAGCCGGCACAACATCGTGTGCCCGCTGCACCGCTGGACCTACAGCCACAAGGGCGAGCTGATCGGTGCGCCGCACTTCGACCACGACCCCTGCCTGAACCTGAACAACTACAAGATCCGCAACTGGAACGGCCTGCTGTTCGAGGACAACGGCCGCGACATCGCTGCCGACCTCGCCGGCATTGACGCCCGTTTCAAGCCGGGTGGCGATCTGGACTTCAGCGGCTTCGTGCTCGACCGCGTCGAGCTGCACGAGTGCAACTACAACTGGAAGACCTTCATCGAGGTCTATCTGGAGGACTACCACGTCGGCCCCTTCCACCCCGGACTGGGCAACTTCGTGACCTGCGACGACCTGCGCTGGGACATGGCCAAGGAGTACTCGGTGCAGACCGTGGGCGTGGCCAGCACCTTCGACAAGCCGGGCTCGGACGTCTACAAGAAGTGGCACGACGTGGTCATGAAGTACCGCAACGGCGAGAAACCCACGCAAGGCGCCGTGTGGCTGACCTACTACCCCACGATGATGGTGGAGTGGTACCCGCACGTGCTGGTGGTGTCCAACATGTACCCGCAAGGCCCGCAAAAGACGCTCAACGTGGTGGAGTTCTACTACCCCGAAGAGATCGCGGCCTTCGAGCGCGAGTTCGTCGAAGCCCAGCAGGCCGCCTACATGGAGACCTGCATCGAGGACGACGAGATCGGCGAGCGCATGGACGCCGGCCGCAAGGCCCTGTTCGATCGCGGGGACAACGAAGTCGGTCCCTATCAGAGCCCCATGGAAGACGGCATGCAGCACTTCCACGAGTGGTACCGCCGCGCGATGGACTTCAAGGACTGAGGTTTCCGCTGTCTCCACGCGCTTCCCCCTACGTCCAGATGGTGCTGGCCACCATGCTGTTCGCCGCCATGGGGGTGTGCGTCAAGTTCGCCTCGCATGACTTCGGCACCGCCGCGGTCGTGAGTGCCCGCGGCACCGTGGGCGCCGTGATCATGCTGATCGTGGCGCGCGCCACCGCCACCAGCCTGCGCACCCGCGTGCCCCTGCTGCATGTGCGCCGCGGCCTGGCCGGGGTGTTCGCCCTGTCGATGTGGTTTTACAGCATGGCCCAGTTGCCGCTGGCCACCTCGGTCACGCTGAACTACATGTCCTCGGTGTGGATGGCCGTGTTCCTGCTGCTGCAGGCGGCCTTGCTGGGCGGACCTCGCATTGATCGCCGACTGATCGTGGCCATCGCCGTGGGCTTTGGCGGTGTGGCCCTGGTGCTGCACCCCACCTTGAACGAGGACCAGATCTGGGCGGGCCTCATCGGGCTGGCCTCCGGCATGTTGTCGGCCATGGCCTACCTGCAGGTCACCGCCTTGGGCAAGGCCGGTGAGCCCGAAATCCGGGTGGTGTTCTATTTCTCGCTGATGGGTTCGCTCATGGGCGCGGCCACCTGGCTGCTGCTACCTGGCCAGATCAACCCGACGCCGCTGGCCGAAATTCCCACCGCCTCGTGGCTGGCCCTGTTCGGCGTGGGCGTGTTCGCCACCGTGGCCCAGTTGCTGATGACCCGCGCCTATGCGCGGGGCAGCACCCTGGTCAACGCCAACCT
>JAGNPA010000098.1 GCA_017989885.1 Aquabacterium sp. | reverse complement strand
GTACAGGACCCGCTGGAGGTGCTGGCCAAGCGCATGGCGCGCAAGCACCGCCTGATCTGCTTTGACGAGTTCCACGTGGCCGATGTGACGGATGCCATGATCCTGCACCGTTTGCTGGACGCGATGTTCCGCAACCGCATGAGCATCGTCACGACCTCGAACTTTCACCCGGACGAGCTCTACCCGAACGGGCTGCACCGTGATCGCATCCTGCCGGCCATCGAGTTGCTCAAGAGCCAGCTGGAGGTGGTCAACGTGGACAGTGGCACCGACTACCGTCGTCGCACGCTGGAGCTGGCGAACCTGTACCTCACGCCACTCAACGAGGAGACCGATCGCGAGATGAACGAGGTCTTTGACAAGCTGGCCGAGTCGGCGGACGAAGACCCGAAGCTGAACATCGAGCACCGCGTGTTGCAGGCCCGTCGCAAGGCCGGTGGCGTGGTGTGGTTCGACTTTCACACGCTGTGTGGCGGCCCGCGTTCACAGAACGACTATCTGGAGCTGGCCAACCAGTTTCACACGGTGATGCTCAGCGATGTGCCGCACATGCCGGTGCGTCTGGCCTCGGAAGCGCGGCGCTTCACCTGGCTGGTCGACGTGCTGTACGACCGTCGGGTCAAGCTGGTGATGTCGGCCGCGGTGCCACCCGAGGAGCTGTACACCGAAGGCCCGATGTCGCACGAGTTCCCGCGCACGGTTTCGCGCCTCAACGAGATGCAGTCGAAGGAATACCTGAGCGAAGAGCGTCGCCTGGTGGACACCTCGCTGACCTGAGCCAGGTCTGAGCGAGAGGCTTGTCGGGGACTCAGTCCTCGATGCGAACCAGGGCCAGCGAGAGGTTGTCACCACCGCCTCGGGCGCGGTGACGGGCCTTGGCCACCAGCATCTCGGCGGCTTCACGCGGGGGCAGGGTGTGCACGATGGCGCCCAGCTCCTTGGGGGTGAAGTAGTGCCACAGGCCGTCGGAGCAGGCCAGCAGCGTGTCGCCGGAGTGCAGGCAGTTGATGTGCTTCATGCCCAAGGGCGGCTCGGTCGGGCTGCCCAGGCACCCGGTCAAGAGGTTGGACTGCGGGTGCGTGTTGGCCTCGTCTTCCGTGATCTGCCCTTCGTTGATCAGGCGTTGCACGTAGGAGTGATCGGTGGTGCGAAACACCATGTCGGCACCACTGAAGTGGTACACGCGGCTGTCGCCAATGTGCGCGATGCAGGCCGAGCGGTCCGGGTTGATGATGAAGGCAGCCAGGGTGCTGTGCGGCTCTTCCTCGGCCGAGATGGCCGTGAGCTTGATCATCAGGTGGGCCTCTTCGGCCAACTGCTTGAGGAACTGCTCAGGCAAGTCGTGGGTGGCCGAGTAGCGCTCGAACAATTGTTTGGCCGTCAGGATGACCTGATCGGCGGCTTTGCGCCCGCCACTTTTGCCGCCCATGCCATCGGCCACGACGGCCAGCAGACAGCCCGCCGTGCGGGCGTGGGGCAGGATTTCGACCTGATCTTGTTGATAGGCCCGGTCTCCGCGGTGGGTGCCTGTGGTGGCGACAAGGCGGAAACTGGTGGAAGCGGTCATCATGGGGAAAACTATAATGCCTAAACGCTCTGCTTCCTGCGCCCCGGAAGCAGGATCATCCCTTGGACCCGCCCCCTGATCGGGGTCTTCTGCACCTTCATGCAATCCAATCTGCATTCCCCGCAACGACAGCTGATCGAGCTGCGCATGGAACATGCGGATCTGGACAACCTCATCGACCGGGCCGCCGACCAGGTGCCTTTCGATGAACTGAGCCTGCGGCGCCTGAAAAAGCGCCGCCTGATGCTGCGCGACGAGATCAGCCGACTCGAACTTGCGCTCGACCCCAAAGAGCCGGCTTGAGCGTCCGCCCGTGAGTGCCTGTGAGCGCCCACGCGCGCTCAGGCCGCGAGCGCTTCGAGCAGTTCGGTTTCCAGCGCCAGTTGGGCCTTGTCCCGATTCAAGCTTGCGCCGGTGACCAGGAAGGTGTCCTCCACCCGTTCGCCCAGGGTGCTGACCTTGGCCAGTTGCACATTGACCTCGTGTTTGGCCAGCGTGCGCGCAATCACATAGAGCAGACCCGAGCGGTCACTCGCTGAGACGCTGAGCAGCCAGCGTTGGCCGCGCTCGTCGGGCCGCAGGCTGACGCGCGGTGGCACGGGGAAGGATTTGACGCGACGCGACAGGCGCCCCCGCACGGGTTGATGCAAGGGATCTTCGGAGGCCACCGCCTCGGCCAGCTGGTTTTCGACCAGGGCGATCAGGTCGCGGTAGTGCACGCCCTCGAACTTGAGCGGGTCGCTGGCCATGATCTGGAAGGTGTCGAGCACGTAGCCACTGGCGGTGGTGTGGATGCGCGCATCCTGAATGTTGAAGCTGGCGCGGTCGAAATAGCCGCAGATGCGCGCGAAGACGTCGGGGCGATCGGGGGCATAGACCAGCACCTGCAGGCCTTCACCCACCGACGAGATGCGAGCGGCCACGACCGGCTTGTCATCGCTCAGATGGCGGAACAGCATGCGGGCGTGCCAGGCAATGTCGCCGGCATCGTGGCGTGCGAAGTAGCTCATGTCGAGCGACTTCCACAGCTGGGTTTCGATGCCTGTGGGGAGGTAGTACAGCGCGAGGGCCTGGCGGGCCTGCTGCTTGCGGGCCTCGATCTCGGCATCCATGTGCGGGCGCGCACCACCCAGGGCCCGCAGCGTGAGACGGTACAGGTCTTCGAGCAGCTTGCCCTTCCAGGCGTTCCACACCTTGGGGCTGGTGCCACGGATGTCGGCCACGCTGAGCAGGTACATGCCGGTGAGCCGGCGTTCGTTGCCCATGCGCTGGGCGAAGGCCTGGATCACATCCGGGTCGGACAGGTCCTCTTTCTGGGCCACCCGCGACATGGTGAGGTGCTCGGCCACGAGGAACTCGACCAGCTCGGCATCTTCACCCGTGATGTCGTGGTCTTTGCAGAAGCGGCGCACTTCGACGGCGCCCAGCTCGGAATGGTCGCCGCCACGCCCTTTGGCCACGTCATGGAAGAGGGCGGCCACGTAGAGCAGCCAGGGCTTGTCCCATTCGGCCGCCAGTTGGGTGCAGAACGGGTATTCGTGCGCGTGTTCGGGAATGAAGAAGCGGCGCATGTTGCGCACGACCATGAGGATGTGCTGGTCGACCGTGTAGACGTGGAACAGGTCGTGCTGCATCTGTCCCACGATGCGGCGGAACACCCACAGGTAGCGGCCCAGCACCGACGTCTGGTTGAGCAGGCGCAGCACGTGGGTCTGGCCCTGGCTTTCGCGCAGCATGGCCATGAAGGTGGCGCGGTTGACCGGGTCGCGGCGGAAGGCGCCGTCCATCAGCTTGCGGCCGTTGTAGAGCGCGCGCAAGGTACGGGCCGACAGGCCCTTGAGGCTCTTGTCCTGCTGCAGGGTCAGGAAGGTGGCCAGGATGGCGTGGCGGTCGCGCTGGTACAGGTCGTCGCTGACGATCTCCAGGAAGCCACCGCGGTCGAGGAAGCGCTCGTTGATGACGCGCATGGGCGCATCCTGCGAGCCCAGCACCCGCTCCTCGATGTTGAGCATCAGGATCTGGTTGAGCTGGGTGACGGCCTTGGCTGCCCAGTAGTAGCGTCGCATCAGCACTTCGCTGGCACGCAGGGCACGGGTGTTTTCGTAGCCGAAGGACTCGGCCACCGCCGCTTGCAGGTCGAACACCAGGCGGTCTTCGCGACGCCCGGCAATCTGGTGCAGGCGGGTGCGGATGAGCTTGAGCACGCCTTCGTTGTGCTGCAGTTGGCGGGCCTCGAAGGGCGTCAGCAGGCCTTGACGGGCCAGCGCTTGCCAGGTGCTGCCCAGGCCGGCAGCGCGCGCCAGCCAGATCACCACCTGCAGGTCGCGCAGGCCGCCGGGGCTTTCCTTGCAGTTGGGCTCCAGTGCGTAGGGGGTGTCTTCGTACTTGGTGTGCCGCTGGCGCATCTCCAGGGTCTTGGCCGTCATGAAGGCGCGCACGTCCATGTGGGACATGGCCTCTTGCTGCAAGGTCTCGAAGCGGGCGCGGTCGCCGCACAGGTAGCGCGCTTCCAGCAGGGAGGTTTGCACGGTCACGTCGCGCTGGGCCTCTTCGATGCATTCGGCCACGGTGCGCACGCTGGAGCCAATTTCCAGACCGGTGTCCCAGCAGGCGCTGATGAAGCCTTCGATGGCACAGGTGGTCGTGTCGTTGCAACCCGGCTGCGGGGTGAGAGGGAGCAGCAACAGGACGTCGACGTCGGAGTGCGGGAACAGTTCGGCGCGGCCGTAGCCGCCCACGGCCACCAGCGCCGCATCGGGGGGCAGGGCGTGAGCCTGCCACAGGGTCGTGAGCGTGTCATCGACCAGTTGGGCCATGCGCTTCAAAAAGAGGCTGGCCGACGAGCTGGTGGGGCGGCTGTGCTGGAACTGGGTGAGCAGCTCGGATTTGGCGGCGCGAAATTGCTGACGCAGGGCGGCGATGTCCAGGGGCATGGTGTGCAAGGAGGTCGAGGGATCAAGGCCAGTGACGCAAGCAAGAAAAAGGCCCTGACGAGAAGTGTCGTCAGGGCCGGTGTGCATCAAGCGGCTGTGCCTTTGGCTGCCGGGATGAAATCAGGGGGGGGCGGGCTGCCGGCGGACAGGGTGAGCACCTCGTAGCCGGTTTCGGTGACGAGCACGGTGTGCTCCCACTGCGCCGACAGGGAGCGGTCCTTGGTCACGATGGTCCAGCCATCGTACGGCCCCTTGCCCTTGCGGCCTTCCTTGATCTCGCGCTTGCCCATGTTGATCATGGGCTCGATGGTGAAGATCATGCCGGGCACGAGTTCGACGCCCGTGTTCGGGCGGCCGTAGTGCAGCACTTGCGGGTCTTCGTGGAATTTGCGGCCGATGCCGTGGCCGCAGTACTCGCGCACCACCGAGTAGCCGGCGTTTTCGGCGAAGGTCTGGATGGCGTGGCCGATGTCGCCCAGGCGTGCGCCGGGTTTGACTTTTTCGATGCCCTTCCACATGGCCTCGAAGGTGACCGAGCACAGGCGCTTGGCGGCAATCTTGCCTTCCCCGATCACAAACATGCGGCTGTTGTCGCCGTACCAGCCCTCCGGCGTGATGATGGTGACATCGAGGTTGATGATGTCGCCGTCCTTGAGCGGGATGTCGTTGGGGATGCCGTGGCAGACCACCTCGTTGACCGAGGTGCACAGCGACGCGGGGTAGGGGATGTGTCCCGGAGGAGCGTAGCCGATGGTGGCCGACTTCGTGCCTTGCACGTTCACCATGTAGTCGAGCGAGAGTTTGTCGATCTCGTTGGTGGTGATGCCGGGCTTGATGAAGGGGGTCAGGTAGTCGAGGACCTCGGAGGCCAGACGGCAAGCCTTGCGCATGGCGTCAATGTCGGCGCCTGTCTTGATGGTGATGCTCATGGATGCGAATTATCCGCAATTCCTGCGCTGCTTGCCGCGCCAGGGGCATCAGATTGAAGGCCCCGAGGCGGCATTCCCGGCGTGGGGCCGGTAAAATTCTGGTTTTTCCTCACGACAGCTTGCACGCACACGATGCGTGCAAGTCAACCCAGGCCCCCTCGCCGTGACCGAACGCACCACCCCCGTGATGTCCACCCTGATGCACTTTGAGGGCGGCAACGCCCTGGCTCCGCACCAAGTCCAGGCCCTGCTGCCCAAGCTGCAAGCCATCAACCCCCGCATTGCCAGCGTTCACGCTCGCTTTGTGCACTGGGTGGCCCTGGACCAGTCGCTCGACCATGCCGAGCTGGACAAGCTGTCGGCGCTGCTGACCTATGGGGACGCCTACGAAGGCCCGGCCGATGGCGATCTGATCGTCGTCGCCCCGCGTCTGGGCACCGTGTCGCCCTGGGCCTCGAAGGCCACCGACATCGCGCACAACTGCGGTTTGCCCGTGCGCCGTGTCGAGCGTGTGACCGAGTACCGTCTGACCGTGAAGGCCGGCGTGATTGGCACGCTGATGGGCAACGCCAAGTCGCTGTCGCCGCAGGATCTGCAGGCTTGCGCCGCGTTGCTGCATGACCGCATGACCGAGAGCGTGATGGCCAGCCGCGAGGAGGCCCGTCACCTGTTCGACGAGAAGCAGGGCGCCCCGATGGCGCATGTGGACGTGCTGGGTCAAGGCCGCAAGGCGCTGGAAGAGGCCAACGTCACCTTTGGCCTGGCGCTGTCGGATGACGAAATTGACTACCTGGTGACCGCGTTCACGGGCCTCAAGCGCAACCCGACCGACGTCGAGTTGACGATGTTCGCCCAGGCCAACAGCGAACACTGCCGCCACAAGATTTTCAACGCCGAGTTCACGATTGACGGCCAGGCGCAGGACCTGTCGATGTTCGGCATGATCCGCAACACCGAGAAGCTCAACCCCCAGCACACCGTGATCGCGTACAGCGACAACGCGTCGGTGATGGAAGGCCACCCCATCGAGCGCTGGATGCCGGCGGGTTACACCAACGCCCCGCAGTACCAGGCCCGTGAAGAGCTGGCCCATGTGCTGATGAAGGTGGAAACCCACAACCACCCGACCGCGATTTCGCCCTACCCCGGTGCCTCGACGGGCGCGGGCGGTGAGATCCGTGACGAAGGCGCCACCGGCCGCGGCTCGCGCCCCAAGTCGGGTCTGACGGGTTTCTCGGTGTCCAACCTGAACCTGCCGGGCACCAGCGAGCCTTGGGAAGCCGAGCAGTTCGGCAAGCCCGAGCACATCGCCAGCCCGCTGCAGATCATGATCGAAGGCCCATTGGGCGGCGCTGCGTTCAACAACGAGTTCGGTCGCTCCAACCTGGGTGGCTACTTCCGCGT
>JAGNPA010000097.1 GCA_017989885.1 Aquabacterium sp. | reverse complement strand
CCTTGGTGTAGCCAAACTGGCGTTTGATCACCCTGAAGGGGTGCTCCACTTTGGCGCGGATGCTGGCCTTGATCTTCTCCACCTGCTCTATCAGCGCATCAATGGGCTTGTTCTCCTTGTCCAGCGCTCTGCGCTTGCCCGGGCGCATCGCCACATGCCAGGTGACGTCCTTCTTGGCATCCGGGCGCTTCTCAGCACCTTGGTAGCCCGCATCTGCATAGACATCCGTCTCCTGCCCATGCAGCAAGCTGTTGCCCTCGACTACGTCGGACACGTTGCCCGAGGTGCCTCGTACGGTGTGCACCAGACCTGAGTCTGCATCCACGCCAATGTGCGCTTTCATGCCAAAGTGCCATTCGTTGCCTTTCTGGCTTGAATGCATTTCGGGGTCACGTGCCTTGTCTTTGTTCTTGGTCGAGCTGGGCGCTGCGATCAAGGTGGCGTCCACCGCAGTGCCTGCCTTGAGAAGCAGGCCCTGGGCTGAAAGGAGATCATTGACGGTGGCCAGAATCTGCTCGGCCAGCTTGTGACGCTCAAGGCGATGACGGAACCTCAGGATGGTGCTCTCGTCGGGCAGGCGCCCATTGGCATCAAGTTGGGCAAACTCTCGGTAGACGGGCGTGTCAAAGAAGGCTTCTTCCATGCCTAGGTCCGACAGGTCAAACCATTGCTGCATGCAGTGGATGCGCAGCATGGTCTGCAGGGCAAAGGGTGGGCGGCCGTTCTTGCCTTCGGGGTAGTACGGTGCAATGAGTTCGACCAATGCGCCCCAGGGAACCACGAGTTCCATCTGGGCCAGCAACTCTTGCTTGCGGGTCTTTTTGGTGCTCAGGTTCAGATCAAGGCGGCTTTGTTTCATAGCCTGTAAGGATGCCACTGCCTGCTGACATCCAGCAAACACGGGGGGAGGTTTTGCAGGATGTCCTTAACAGTCTTGCTTGGAATGGCTGTTGCGGCGAGAGCGCAAAGTTTGAGGCAGTGGGGTGGCATCAGTCCCCGCTTCCCGACCGTGCGTAAGAAAGTCGGTGCCTCTGCGGGACTGCTGCCCACCCAAACCGGTCTTTCTGATGCCCAGATCGGATGGATACTTCACCGCGATTGCTGTCAGCAGTAAGCGCGCCGCGGTCTCACGGCCCGTGTCCAGGAGCGGTGATCCGGGATGAAGCGATTCTCGCGGGCCATGGCGCTTGCTTGGTGAGAAGTGCACCTGCGAGCTGTCGCCTCAGGCCCTGCAGCCACCGTCGAACGAGTGGGCATCAACGGTTGGCTAGCGGCTGAGCATCGAGCGCGAGATCGCCTGCCGCTGGGAGCAGCCTGACCTGGCAATGGACTCATCGACCTTAGGACGCAGCATGTTGTTGGATGAAGGCGATCGCCCGCTGCGCGATCAACTGCTTGTCGTTGTCCAGAGTGGCCACGTGGTACGAGTCTTCGAGCCACAGCAGTTCGGTGTTCTGCGAGCCCACATTCTCGACAATCAGCGGTCCGTTCGCCGGCTTGACCACATGGTCTTCGCGCGACTGCATCACGAGCACCGGGCATTGAATCTTCCCCAGCAGGTCTCTTGTGACGGCCGCCAGCGCATACACCTGCTGGAAGGCCGAAACCGGCACTTCGGTATAGGCCAACTCCTTGACGTTCGGGGCCTTCACGTCCGAGCCTATGCCAGGCAAGGTAGTCGGCATTGCGCGGTCGAAAGCAGCACCGGCCATATCGGGATTGTTCATGTGCACCACGCCGTTGATCGGAACAGCACCCTTGATCACGTCTGCATGTTTCGCTGCCATGTACAGCGTCAGCGTGCCGCCCATCGACAAACCGGTTATGAAGATGTGCGTGCAGCTCTTGCGCAGCTCGACCAGCGCCTCATCGACCGAGTCGATCCAGTCTTGCGCCGTGGTCTTGGCCATCGCCGCCGGCGATATGCCGTGGCCCTTGAGCCGCGGTCCGATCACCGTGAAGCCGGCGCCGTGCAGCTGTTCGCCCAGGTAACGCATGCTTTGCGTCGTTCCGGTGAAGCCGTGGCAGACAAGCACACCGATATGGTTGCCTTTGAAAAAGAAGGGCTCGGCGCCTTGCAGGATGGTTTCTTCGCTCACGGTGTGTTCCTTGAATAGAGGGTCAGTGGTAATCGCAGCGCATCAGCCAGTCTGGCGCTTACCCAGGCTGTACGCCAATGCAGCCACTGCGATGATGGCGCCTTGCAGCATCAGCCGCCCGGGTTCCCCCAACCCCAGGCTGGTGAGAAAGTTGAACAGGAAAGTCAGCATGAAAGCCGCCACTGCCGGGCCGGCCATACCCCCCCTGCCGTTGCCGAAGTTCACACCACCCAGAATGACTGCGGCCAGCGAGTTCAGCGCCAGGTCCTGGCCCAGCGTGGTGCTGCCGACGCCGACGAATCCCACCAGAATGAAGCCACAGCCGACCGAGATAAGCGCCGAGGACACATGCGCGAGGAAGATCACGCGCAGGTACGGGATGCCCGACAGCGCCGCCGCCTTCGGGTTGGCGCCGACCGCGTCAAGGTAGCGGCCGTACACGCTGTAGCGCAACCACAGCGCCACCGGCACCAGTGCGGCCAGCCAACCCAGTACCGGCAGCGGAATACCGCCCAGTCGTAGCAGCGCCAGCTCGCGCAGCAACTCTGGCGCCTGACCAGGCGCACGCTGCTGTGACAGCGCGATGACGATGCCGGTGAGGATCATCGCCATTGCCAGCGTGACGATCATCGACGAGGCGCGCGCGCGCACGATGAGCACACCATTGACAGCACCCACCGCCACCCCGAGCAACACACAGAAGAACAAAGCCATGCCGGTGGACATCGACAGGAAGCCGCTGGTCAGGATATAGGACACGGCGACGACAACGCCGCCGATCGACAGGTCGATCGAACGTGCGCGCATCACCAGCGATTGCCCCATCACCGCGAGGCCCAGCGGCGCGGCCTGGCGCAGGATCAGCAACAACAGCGGCAGGGACAGCAGTTGCGGACGCAACCAGGCGGCCAGCAACAGCAGCGCCAGTGTGGCGACATAAGCCGGTGGCAGGCGCAGCACGCGCAGCGCCCACTGGCGCGTGCGGCCCGGCGGCGCGAGATGCATTGAAGTCGTTGTCACAGGCCCACCGCCTTGCGTCGTTGAAGGCAAACGGCGGTCAGCAGCAGTGCGCCTGTGACCGTGCCGCGCAGAAAGGGCGAGAGCCCGAACAGATTGATTCCGTTGGTGATCAGCCCCAGGCTCACGGCACCGGTGACCACGCCGACGATGCTGCCGACACCCCCGGTGAGTTGCACGCCGCCCAGCGCCACGGCAGTGATCGACTCCAGGCTGAAGGACGCTCCCATCGTCGGGTCGCCCGAGGACACGCGCGCCGCCAGGTAGATGCCCGCCACCACCGCGAGCAGGCTGCACACCACATACGCCGCTACCACCACGCCCCAGGCGCGTACCCCGTTCAGCTTGGCACTGTGCGGGTTCGCACCGACGGCGAAGATGTGCAGTCCCAGCCGCGAGCGATGCAGCAGCAACGCCACCAGTGCGGCGAACAACGCGCACCACAGCAATGGATTCGGCAGTGTCCACAGGCTGCCGTTGGCCAGTTCGCCCAGGATGGGTGCCACGTTGCCGCCGGGAATCGGCAGGATCAGGTAAGCCACGCCTTGCAGGAAGGTCATGCTGCTCAGTGTCATCACCAGCGGATGGATGCCGGCCAGCGCCACACCGAGTCCGTTGACCAGGCCCACTGCCAGACCCAGCGCCAGTGCCAGCAGCGTTCCCACCAGCGGATCGGGCTGCGTAGCGACGATGCAGGCCGCCAGGCTGACCACCGCACCCACCGACAAGTCGATGCCGGCGATCAGCGCCACCACCATCTGGCCCAGCGTGACGATCAGCAACGCAGTGATCTGTGCACTGATATTGGCCAGGTTCTGCCCATCGAGAAAGTTCGGCACGGCCACCGCCAACACAGCGAAGAGCACCAACGGCAGGCCGACGGTGTAGCGGGTGATACCCGAGCGCGTGGATTTCATGCCGCCACCGCCGGGGCCGACGGCGCGTCGGCCAGTACCAATGCGAGCAGGCTTTCCTCGGTGGCCGTGGAGCCCGGCACATTGCCGACGATCGCCCCGCCGCGCACCATCAGGATGCGGTCACACAGGCCGATGAGCTCCGGCAAATCGCTGGACACCGCCAGAACCGTGCCGCCGTTGTCGACGAATTCGCGCAGCAGCGCATAAATTTCGGCCTTGGCGCCAACGTCGACGCCGCGGGTGGGCTGCTCCACGAGCAGCGTGTCCACGCCCGCGGCAAGCCAGCGCCCGAGCATGACCTTCTGCTGATTACCCCCGGAGAGCGCGCCCACCTCCTGCTTCAGGTCACGCGCATGCAGCTGCATGCGCTCGGCCGAGCGCTCGATCGCCGCCCAGTCGCGCGGCGCCTTGCGCCACAACCCCAGACCACGTAGGCGACCGAGACCGATGTTGTCGGCGATCGGCAAATCAAGGTACAGACCCTCGAGCTTGCGGTCCTCGGGGATCAGCCCGACACCTTGCGCCACCGCTTTCACCACGCCCGCCGCTGGATCGAAGCGCTGTTGCGTACCGCCCGCATCGGTCTTCCATACATCGCTGGCGTGCGGCCGCAGCACACCGGCCAGGGAACGCACAATCTCGCGCTGACCCTGGCCCTCAAGGCCGCCAAGCCCGACGATCTCGCCGCGGCTCAGCTTGAAACTCAGTGGCGGCCCGGCGCGAGTGGGCGTCAGGCTGCGCACGTCGAAGGCGATGCCGCCACCAGCCTCAGGGCGTCGCGGTGGGAACAGCGCCTGCAGCGGTCGCCCCACCATCAACGTGATCAGCTGCTCGGTATCGAGTGCGCTCGCAGGCTTGGTGGCGACCCAGCAACCGTCCTTGAGCACGGTGACGGTGTCGCACAGCCGGAAGATCTCGTCCAAGCGGTGGCTGATATAGAAGACCAGCTTGTGTTGCGCCTTTAGCTCGTGCAGCAGCGCTTCGAGCTTGTCGACCTCTTTGCGATTCAGTGCCGCTGTCGGCTCGTCGAAGATGAACACGTTGGCATCAGCCGAGACACCCTTGGCGATCTCGACCAGTTGCTGTTCGCCCACGCTCAAGGTGTCACAGGCACGCCGCGGGTCCAGTTCGATGCCAATGCGCTTCAGCACGGCGCTCGATTCGGCCATCATGCGCGACCGGTCAAGCAGGCCGAAACGCCGCGGCTCGCGGCCGAGCATCAGGTTCTCACCGACCGTCAGGTTGGGCAACACCGTCAGCTCCTGGAAGACCGTGGAGATGCCCGCGTGGCGTGCGTCCATCGGGCCGTTCAGGACGGTCGGCCGGCCGTTCACGACAATCTGGCCAGCGTCGGGCTGGTGCACGCCGGCCAGCAGCTTCATCAGCGTGGACTTGCCCGCGCCGTTTTCGCCAGTGATGGCGTGGATGGAGCCGGCGCGGCCGTTGAGGCTGACACCCGACAGCGCCGCGGTCGAACCAAAGCGCTTGCTGATGCCTCGGACCACGATCGGGTCCGGGCGCGGCCCGGCTGCGTCGGCAGCGGCCGACGTTGGCGCAGCGTCATACATGGGCCTGCCGCGATCAGCGCTTGAACGTCTGCTTCAGCGCCGCTTCTGGCAGCGTCGACGGGAACCAGTACGCGTCGCTCAGGTCGGGCCGGAAGTACTTGTCCAGGTCGTTCTGAAGCACCGGTGGTGGTGACGAAAAATAAGACTTGTACAGTTGCTTGCCTTCGAGCAGAGACACTGCGGCCTTGACCGTGGCAGCACCCAGCCCAGGCGTGAACAACGGCGCAACGCTCTTCACACCGGTCGCCTTCCACGCGCGCATGAAGCCATTGTTGCCCTCGCCCGTCATAGGCACCAGCGGCTTGCCAGTTTCCTTGAACACGTCGAGACAGGCGCGCGTCATCTCGGCGCCGGAAAACCAGATGCCGTCGACCGCATTGCCCGAGAGCACCAAGTTCTCGCACAGTTGCTTGGCTTTGGCATAACCCCAATCGCCGAAAACCTCTTGCGTGACCTTGATGTCCGAACCGACCAGTGACTTGCGGAAACCGTCGTAGCGCAGCGTTTCTTCGTCCGAACCGGCGATGCCGCGGAAGGCCCAGATGCTGCCCTTGCCTTTGAGTTCCTTGCGCAGAAAGTCGCCGCCCTGCTTGCCGAAGACCTCGCCGCCGGCGCCGACCTCGACAGTGGACTGCATGGCCTTGCCGAAGGCGCCGAAGACCACCACCGGGATGCCGGCCTTAACGGCCTTCTCGGACAATGGCGCACCGATGCCAGCCGAGATCGGGCCAAGGATCAGCACGTCAACTTTCTTCGTCAGCAGATCCTCGACATCAGCCACCTGCTTGGCGGCCTGCCAGTTGGCCTCGACGAAAATGAACTCACCCACCTCTTTGTGCAGCGAGGCCTCGTGTTTCATCTCCTGGATCATCTGAACGATCCAGGTGTTACCCACGCCGCCGAAGGACACGCCTATACGCCACGGTGGCGCCTTCTTGAACTGGTTCGGCTTGGTCTGCTCCTTGGAAGTGGGCGACATCAGTCCGTTGGGCAGCAACACAACATCCTCCGCGAGTGCCGTAGCCGACAGGCACAGGGCAGCCACGGTGGCGACGGAAAAACGGACGCTGGCTAAACTCAGTTTGCGCATGAAAATTCCTCGTTTCTGTTCGTTTGCTTTCGATTCTTTGCGAGTATAGGACGCTGTTGACAACATTTCTCCATGGTTTTCCCCTAGGGATGCCCTGAACAACTCGGATTTGTGAGTGCTACACGGCCCACATCTTTCAGATAGTGCAATTCCCGCCGTTTTGCTCGGGCCTGCGCATTGTTCTCCACCCTTTTCTGGCCGTTTGCGCCGC
>JAGNPA010000096.1 GCA_017989885.1 Aquabacterium sp. | reverse complement strand
CAGTTCTGGATCGACGGCCTGCCCAAGCAAAGCCAGATGTTCGGCTTCCCGCAGGCCGAGTTGTTCACTCCCACCCGCTGGCTGCACGATGGCGACGAGGTCAGCATTGGCCAGCACACGCTCCAGGTGCTGCACTGCCCCGGCCACACCCCCGGCCACGTCGTCTTCTTCCACGAGGGCACGCGTCACGCCTTCGTGGGCGATGTGCTGTTTGCCGGCAGCATCGGCCGCACCGACTTCCCCCAGGGCAACCACGCCGACCTGATCAACGCCATCAAGACCAAGCTGCTGCCACTGGGCGATGACGTGACCTTCACGCCCGGCCACGGCCCCGAAAGCACCTTCGGCGAAGAGCGGCGCTACAACCCCTTCCTGCAGGCGCGCTGAGTGCGCTGAGCGCCCGCACGGAACTGACGCGTGCGCACCCCGCTCACGCCAGCGGCGACGGCCCCGCCCAGCAGCCGCTCATCAGGCCCTCGGGCTTGGTGGCAGCCATGACCTGGGCACTGGCTGCCCAGGTGTCCACCTGCACGCTCAGGCCGGCGTACACGCCATAGCCCGTGCCCGCGCAGATCTCGCCATGGGCGCACAGGCTCTCGCCGGCCTTCACGGCGCCTTGCGCCTCGATGGCGCCCGCGGACTTGATCCCCCAGCCGGCCTCCAGGTGCATGCCGCACGTGATGTCGTCGCCGGTCCAGATGCCCTGCTCGGCCCGCACGCTGTCGGCGGCGGTCAGGCGTCCGCCCACGCGCACGCTCTTGCCGCACGTCACGGCGCCCTGCGTGATCAGGTCCTGCCCGACCACGATGTGGCCACCCACGTTGAGCTTGTCGCCGCAGATCAGGTCCCAGCCGGCACGCACGTCGTCGGCGCAGCTCAGCGCCTGCTGCACCTCGATGCCCCACTCGGCGCGCACATCGCCCCCCGAGCTCAGGCTGCCGTCACAGCGGATGCCGCCGCCCACCCGGATGCCATCGCCCGCGATGATCTGCTCACCCGCACGAATGCCCCCGCCGGCGCGGATCATGCGACCCGCGCGCACCACCGTGCTCACCTCGATGTGACCGCGCACTTCCAGCGTGCCCGAGAACACGATGGCTTCGGCCTCGATCGCGTCCACCGTCAGCACCGCATCCGTGGGCCCGAACTGCGTCAGCAGCCAGCAGGCATCCTCCACGCGGCCGGCCTGCACCAGGGTGTCCAGGGCCTCCTGGTAGCTGGCGCCATCTTCAACATGGCGAACGAACCAGCGAAAGCCGTTGGCACAGGGGTTTTTGGCGCGCAGAAAGCGCTTGGTGAACTCCATCGCACCGGCGGCATTCGGTGCGGGCAGCGTGGCAGGTTTCGTCGACATGACGCATCTCCATCGGGGCGGCCTCAGGCATCAGCGGGGAGCTGAGGGTCGCGATCGCGCTGAGCAGGGGCCCGGCGATGATGGTGTGCGCAAAAAAGGAGGGGGGTTATCGCCGGGCCGGGGAATGTGCAACCGGCTTGTGTCGCCAGTGCCCATCCGCAAACAGCCCCGTCCCGCATGGCAGGCACGCGCACGCAAACGCCACCAGGCGGGCGTCGCGCAGCAGGCTGCAGGGGTTGAGGACCAGGCGATGAGGCATGGGCCGATGTTAACAAAGCCCCGCCGCGCTGTCTGGCGTGGGGGCTCTGTGGCGCCTCAGGGGGTGTCCGTGGGACTTCAGTGACGCGTCAGCAGCGGCGAGGTGCCCAGACCCCAGAAGGCCAGTGGCTCCTGGGTCAGGTAGTACGAACCGGTGCGCGCCGGGGCGTCATAGCGGCGCGGCGGCTTGGCGGCGCGCTCGTACAGCGGCATCACCTGGGGCATGGCCGCTTCCATTTCCTGGATGCGGGTGCCGCTGGCCGGGTGGGTGGAGAGCCACTGCGGCGGCGCCCCGTTGGAGGCGGCGGCCATCTTCTTCCACAGGCTGATGCCGGCACGCGGGTCGTAGCCAGCGCGCGCGGCCAGCTCCATGCCGACCAGGTCGGCTTCGGACTCGTTGGCACGGCTGAACTTCAGCGTCAGCAACTGACCGCCCATGTTCAGCAGGGTGTCGCCCGTGCTGCCCAGGCCCAGCAGGCTCGACAGCAAGCTGGCACCAATCTGCGTGGCCGAGGTCTTGCCCATGCGCTCACGGGCGTGCTCGCGCAGGGCGTGGGCCATCTCGTGGCCCATGATCATTGCCGTCTCGTCGTCGGTCAGCTTGAGCTTTTCCAGAATGCCGGTGTAAAACGCAATCTTGCCGCCCGGCATGCAAAAGGCGTTGAGCTCTTTCGAGTTGAGCACCATCACCTGCCACTGCCATTGGCGGGCCCGGCTGTTCCACTCCAGCGTGTACGGGATGATGCGCTGCGCGATCGCCTTCAGCCGCACCACCTGCGGGTGGTTCTCAGGCAGCAGCGCGTTCTGCGCCTTGGCCTGCGAGGCCATCTGGGCGAACTGCTGCTGCGCGGCCGCCTCCACCTGGTCGGCGGGCACCAAGCGCGCAAAGCCGGAATGCTGTTTGCTCACGTCCACGCCTTCGCGGGCCAGCGCCCAGGGGCTGGCCAGCGCCAGCGACACCACGCCCAGCGACAGCAGGCGACGGGAGGTTTCACGCAGGGCAAAGGCAGAACGGTTCATGGCACGCATTGGATCGAAAACAAGCGGTTGACAGAGACCTTAACGCGTCTCGTCCCGGCTGAGCATACGCCGGACCGCCGGCAGCAACAAATAAGCCGGGAAAGACAGCCAGAAGGTGAGGAAAAAGAAGGACGCGTAGCCCATCTGCTCCACGCCCAGACCGCCGGCCCAGCCCGCCACAGCCCGCGAAAACGCAAAGATGGACGACAAGATGGCGTACTCGGTGGTGGCGCGCGCCTTGCTGGTGATGCCCATCAAGAAGGCCAGAAAGGCCCCGGTGCCCAGCCCGCCCGTGAAACTTTCCAGACCGCTGGCCGCATACACCACTGCCTGATAGTGAACACTCACTTGCATGCCAGGCTCGGTGGGCGGGACGTACCACGCCGCCAGCGCATAGCCCAGGTTGGACAAAGCCTGCCACAGGCCCAGCACCCACAGCCCCTTGAAGATGCCCACGCGGTCCACATAGGCCCCGCCGATCAGGCCACCCAGGATGGACAGGCCCAGGCCCACGTTGACGCTGACCAGACCAATCTGTGCCGGTGTGAAGCCAGCATCCACCCAGAAGGGCTTGACCATGAAGCCCATGGCCGCGTCCCCCAGCTTGAAGGTCAGGATGAAGACCAGCACGGCGAGCATGCCCGGGCGGGCCAGCAGGTCCACCCAGGCGCCGAACACCGGGCCTTCGGACATGACGTGCGCCTGCGGCCCCCGTGCTGCGCGCACCATCAAAATGGCGCCGGCGAACATCAGTCCCACGGGCACCGCGCCCTTGAACCACCAGGTGCCGCTGATGGCCTGCACCCAGGCCAATTCGAACGCTTTGCCCACCGGGCCCAGCACCGGCCAGAGCAGCCCGGCCAGCATCAGGCCCAGGGCCACCAGCCACATCGGCTGCGCGCGCACGGCCGCCCATTCCCGGGCCGAGGCGCCTTCGACGCGGGCCACCCGTGCCGGTTGCGGTGGCGCCGTCAAGATCACCATGGCGTTGAGCAGCATGAGCATCGCGCCCATGCCGTAGGCGGCCCCCCAGTTAGGCTGCCCCGGCGTGCCCGACCAGCCCGCCACCACCAGCAGCGCCCCGGCGGCCAGCATGCCCACGCGGTAAAAGCCGATGCGCAGGCCATTGGCCACCCCGTACTGCCCCTTGGACAGCAGCTCGATCGTGTAGCCGTCGGTGGCAATGTCATTGGTGGCCGACAAGAACGTGAAGGCCGCCAGCAGCACCCAGGGCCAGGTCGCGCCCTGCCCCAGCGCCTGGGGACTCAAAGCCAGCGTCGCCAACGCCACCGCCATGCCCACATTGGCCCCGGCAATCCACAAGCGGTGCCCACGCCAGGCGTCGATCAGCGGCGCCCACAGGAACTTCACCGTCCAGGCCAGGCCCAGCAGGCTGAGCAAGCCG
Source organism: Aquabacterium sp. (assembly GCA_017989885.1). Classification (GTDB taxonomy): domain Bacteria; phylum Pseudomonadota; class Gammaproteobacteria; order Burkholderiales; family Burkholderiaceae_C; genus Aquabacterium. The sequence continues at coordinate 2,904 of JAGNPA010000096.1, read as the reverse complement.
ATCTCGGCCGGCCCCACGCCCGCCTGGCGCATGTGCACCGGAAACAGGTCATAAAAAATGCCCAGCGGCAGCCCTTCCGAGAAGTACAGAAGGGCCACCCAGAACATCAGGCGGCGGGTCACAGGCACGCGCGCCTGGTCGGTGGAAGGTGAGGACATCCGTCGATTGTAGGAAACCCCCGTGAACGCCCGTGACACCCCCTGCGGCAAGCGGGCACTTCTCGGCTACGCTTCGCAGCCATGTCTGCCCTCAAATTTGCCGCCAACCTGTCTTGGTTGTACACCGAGTTGCCGTTTCTCGACCGCTTTGCCGCCGCCGCGCGCGATGGCTTCACAGGGGTCGAGTGCCTGTTCCCGCACGAACACGCCACTGCCGAGATCCAGGCGCGCCTGAGCGACCTGAACCTGCAACTGGTGCTGTTCAACGCCGAACCCGGCGACTGGGCCCACGGCGATCGCGGGCTGGCCAGCCTGCCCGGGCGCCAGGCCGAGTTTCAGCACGTGGTGCGCGAGGCGCTGGTGCGCGCCGTGGCCCTGGGCTGTCCGCGCATCCACATCATGGCCGGCCTGCCGCCCCTGGGCACGCCCGACGAACGCGCCGACGCCTGGGTGCGCTTCGAGCTGAACCTGCGTTGGGCCGCCGAACAGGCCCAGGCGCACGACCGCATCCTGGTGATCGAGCCCATCAACCCCCGCGACATGCCCGGCTACCTGCTCACCCACCAGGCCGCCGCCCATGCCGTGGTGCAGCGCATCGGCTCGCCCCACCTGCAGGTGCAGATGGACCTGTACCACTGCCAGATCGTCGAAGGCGACGTGACCGAGCGCCTGAGACGGTGGCTGCCCACCGGCCAGGTCGGCCACCTGCAGATTGCCGCCGTGCCCGACCGCAGCGAGCCCGATGACGGCGAACTGGCCTGGCCCTGGGTGTTCGACGAACTGCGCCGCCTGAACTGGTCGGGCTGGATCGGTTGCGAATACCGCCCCCGCACCACCACCTCCGCTGGGTTGGACTGGCTGCGCCGCCTGCGCGCCGCCGGTCACGCCTTCTGAAACTCCCTCTGCCGCGCACACGAAAGCCCACCATGCCCCATCGCATCCCTGCCACCGTCCGCACCCGTGACGGCCTGGACCTGCGCGTTCACCACTGGCCGCTGCCGCCCGACGTGCGCGGCCGCGGGGTGGCCCTGATCGTGCACGGCCTGGGTGAACATGCCGGCCGCTACGCCCACGTGGCCGCTCACCTCAACCGCCAGGGCTGGAGCGTGGTCAGCTACGACCACCGCGGGCACGGCCAGTCCCCCGGCGCACGCGGCGTGCTCAAGCAGGACGACGACCTGCTGCACGATCTGGCCAGCGCCATCGACCTCGTCCGCGCCGGCTACCCAGGCCAGCGCCTGCTGCTGATCGGACACAGCCTGGGTGGGGCCGTGGCGGCGCGCTTCGTCGCGGCGCAAACCCTTCCCGTCGAGCCCACCGCCTGGGCCCGCCCGGTGGACGCGCTGGTGCTGTCCTCCCCTGCCCTGGCCATCCCGTTGAGCGCGGTGCAAAAGGTGCTGCTCAACACGGTGGCCCGCCTCACGCCCGATCTGGCGGTGGGCAATGGCCTCAAGCCCGAGTGGGTGTGCCACAACCCGGCCACCGTGGCCGCCTACATCGCCGACCCGCTGGTGCACGACCGCATCAGCGGCCGCCTCAGCCACTTCCTGCTCGATGCCGGCGCGGTGGTTCGCCAGCGCACCGCCGCCTGGCACACGCCCACCTTGATCATGTGGGGCGAAGACGACCGCTGCGTGGACCCGGCCGGCTCGGCCGCCTTTGCGGCCGCCGCGCCCGCTCAGTGGGTGACAAGCCATCCCTGGCCCGGCCTCGCCCACGAAATCTTCAACGAAGTCGCGCAAGATCAGGTGCTCCAGACCCTGAGCGACTGGCTGGCCGGCGTTTTTGCGGGATGATCGCGGTCTTTGCCCTTTTCCGTCCCTGACAGGTTCCCGCCATGGCCATCAAAGCCACGATCTACAAAGCCCAGCTCAACCTGGCCGACATGGACCGCAACGTCTATGTCGACACCAACATCACCATCGCCCGCCACCCCTCCGAGTCGGACGAGCGCATGATGATCCGCGTGCTGGCCCTGGCCCTGGGCTGGCCCACCGACACCTCCGAAGGCACGATCGAGCTGGCCAAGGACATGTGGGAGCCCGACGAGCCCGCGCTGTGGCAGAAGAACTATTCCGACGAGATCCTGCACTGGGTGGAAGTGGGCCAACCCGATGACAAGCGCCTGATGAAGGCCGCCGGCCGCGCCCGCAAAGTCAGCCTCTTCGCCTTCCAGAGCAGCACCAACGTGTGGTGGAACACCGTGGCCAACAAGCTCACCCGCGCGCAGAACCTGACCGTCTGGCAGATCCCGAGCGAGCAGAGCCAGGCGCTGGCCCAGCTGGCACAGCGCGGCATGCAACTGCAGATCACCGTGCAGGACGGCACGCTGTGGGTCAACGACGGGGTGAAGGACAGCGTCGAGATCACCCCGATCAAGCTGATGGGCCCGGACACCTGAGCCGTCAAGGCGGCAGCGCAGGCCCCGGCCGTCCTCAGCCCTTGGCCAGCACCGCCGCGAAAGCCTCGGCCACGCGGTCCACGTTGTTGGCGTTCAAGCCCGCCGCGCACATGCGGCCCGAGCGCAGCACGTACACGCCATGCTCGGTGCGCAGCGTTTCGGCCTGTTCCGGGCTCACGCCGGTGTAGCTGAACATGCCGCGCTGGTCGATGAAGTAACGCACATCGCGGCCCGGCAACTTCGCCACCACACCGTCGTACAGGCGCTGACGCATCACCTTGATGCGCTCGCGCATGGCGGTCAGCTCATCGGCCCATTGCTGGCGCAGCGCGGGCGTCTGCAGCA
>JAGNPA010000095.1 GCA_017989885.1 Aquabacterium sp. | reverse complement strand
CTATCAGGTTTTCGCCTGGCGTGGCCACATGAGCCACGATCTCAGCGAGCCCATCCCGGGCGCGCCGGCATTGCGCCCTCAGGCCGACCCGCAAGCCGTCTTGGCCGAGCTACACGAGGCCATCGAGGCCTTCCATCGCCACACCGGCGAGCTGCAACCCCACTTCGCCTATGGTCGGCTGAGCAAGGCCGAGTACGAACTCGCGCACGCCATGCACCTGGCCAATCACCTCGCCGCCTTCGACATCAAGCCGGTCGCCTGAGTCGCTCGAGAAGCGGGTATCTGCTCAGCGCTTCCAGCACTTCTGCAAGAACGCCGCCTGCCGCGCCAGCGCCTCGTCCGCGCTCTGCATCAGTCCCGCATGCGCCTGAAACACATGCCAGCGCTTCAAGTAGATTTCCAGCTCACTGTGTGAGCCTGCGCGCGTCGCTGCATCGTTGTACCAAGGGGCGTTGTCGAACAACACTTCGTCTTCGCCCACCTGCACCAGCGCCGGCGGCAAGCCACGCAAGTCCTGCTGCATCGCGTCAGCCAGCGGGTGGTCGTGCGGCACGCGCAAGGCGCGCTCCACATCCTGGCCCCAGGCCTGGCGAATCATCGGGTCGCGCGGCTCACGCTCGTAAGCGGTGGTGTTGGGCAAAGGCGCCAGGCTGAAGGCCGGCGACATCATCACCATGGCGGCCGGCAAGGGCAGCCCCGCCTGTCGCAAGGCCACGGTCACCATCAAGGTCAGGTGCCCACCCGCCGAATCTCCTGCAATCGCAATGCGGTCTGCGGGGTAGCCATCGGACAGCAACTGCTTGTAGGCCAGCACCCCATCTTCGATCTGCGCGGGGAAGGGGTGCTCAGGCGCCAGCCGGTAATGCGGCACCAGCACCTCGGCACCGGTCAAGGCACACAGTCGGCGGGTGATGCTGCGGTGGGTGCGCGGGCTGCCCGCCACAAAGGCGCCGCCGTGCATGTACAAGATGGCATGAGGTGCCCGCACGGCCGACCTGGGCACGATACGTTCGACATGCATGTGGGCAATGCGATCGGCCTTCACCTGCGCACGACCGTCCTGCGGCATCAGGCTCGAGCCGATCGACAGGGCCGCACGCTGTACCGCAAACGGCCAGGGCGGCCCCAGGAAGGGCTTGAGGCTCACACGCAGCGCACCCCGCATCAGCGCGGCCATGACCGACTCACGCCACCCCGCTGGCGGTTCGTAACGGCGAACCACGCCGGCTTGGCGAACATCCGCATCCTGGGGCGATGCAACAAGGGTGGCCGTGTTCATGGTCGTCTCCAAAAGCAGTGCAGGTCCGGGCGCTCAACCGAGCATGCCCTTTTTCGCGAAGTGCGTGGTCAGGGGCTGGTACCAGCTGCCAAACAGGCGCACCACGATGTCGAGGAACTTGGCATCCGGGCCCACCAGCACGCGCCGCTGGTTGCCTGTCACGCCCTTGAGAATCTGGCGTGCCGCGCTCTCTGCGGTGGTGGTGTTGAGCAGCTTGTCAAAGCGCTCCTTGGCCGCATGCGCGCTACTGCCGGTGCGTGCCTCGATGCTGTGGTCCATCTTGGCATCGCGGGCAATGTTGGTGCGGATGCCACCCGGGTGCACGCAGGTGGCGCTCACGCCGCACTTCTCCAGGTCCAGCTCCTGGCGCAGCGCTTCGGTGAAGCCGCGCACGGCAAACTTGCTGGCGTTGTAGGTGCCCTGCGTGGGCAGCGCCAGCAGGCCAAACAGGCTGGAGGTGTTGATGACATGCCCTTCACCCGACCGCTTGATGTGCGGCAGGAAGGCCTGCGTGCCCCACACCACCCCCCAGAAATTGATGCCCATGATCCACTCGAAGTCCTCGGGCTTGACCGTCTCCAGAAAGGCTCCCAAGGCCACACCGGCATTGTTGAAGATCAGGTTGACCTTGCCGTGATCGCGCACCACCTGATCCGCCCAGGCGAACATGGCCTCGCGATCAGCCACATTCAGCTTGGCGGTGGTGACCTTGACACCGTGCTGGCGGACCAGTTGCGCCGTCTCGGCCAGGCCAGCCTCGTTGACATCGCTCAATGCCAGATGGCAGCCACGCTGGGCCAGTTGCACGGCCAGCGTGCGGCCCATGCCCGATGCCGCACCGGTGATGGCGGCCACTTTGTTGCGGAAGTCTTTCATCGGTCTCTTGGGGTCCAGTTGGTTCGGATGGATGGCTGAGACGAGCCCCCCAGTTGAAGGGCTCATCCTCACACACCGCGCTTGCCACGTTGGCACCATCCCCCACGTGGGGCAAGATGCGGCCTGTTGAATGCGGCAGGTGTCGCTCGCGCCTTATTTGACAACGATCAGTTTCAAAAATACTATTTGACAATGACTGTTTCCAAAAATCGGGAAAACCCTGCGTCCCCCTCCACTGCGGGGGCTGCAGGCCGGCGCTATGGCGGGGTGGACCCGCAAGAGCGTCAGCGCCAGCGGCAGGTCAAGCTGATCGAGGCCGGGCTGGTGGTCTTTGGCGACCAGGGCTACCACCATTCGACCGTGCGTGACGTGTGCGGGCAGGCGCAGCTGACCTCGCGTTACTTCTACGAGTCCTTCGACAGCATGGAGGCGCTGTTTCGTGCTGTCTACATCGCGGTCAACCGGGAGTTGATGCAGGCCACCATCCTGGCGCTGGCGCAATGCCAACCCGAGCCCGAAAAGCTCGCGGAAGCCGCCCTGCGCACCTTCCTGACCTTCGTGCGTGACGACCCCCGCCGCGCCCGCGTGGCCTTGGTGGATGCGCCCACCGTCGGCGAGGGCATGACCGCTGTCACCGACCAGGCGACGCAGGACTTCGCCCACCTGATCACCGGCTTCATGCAACAGATGTTCCCCCACCTGGGTCAACACGGGCTCGACCACCGCATCCTGGCCAGCGGTCTGGTGGGTGCCAGCACGCGCATTGCCACCCAATGGGTGATCGATCGTTGCAAGACCCCCTTGGAAGACGTGCTGCGCAACAACCTGGCCTTGTTCCAGGCCACCGTGCACTACGCGCGTACCCTGCCAACATGTAAAGACGTGTGAAACCCGGCCTCTGAGGTCGGTTCTACGGCCGGAACGGACGCGCGAGCGAAGCAGTTTTGCGACAATGGCTCTTTGGCCGCTGCATGCGGCATGACTGCCCGGACCGATTCCCATGACCCTGTTCTCGCCACTTCTCTCGCACCTGTCCCTCCGACCGCTGGCTTCGCTGGTCTTGTTCGCCGGCCTCTTCTCTTCGGCCCACGCTGCACCAGTGGCACCGCCCCCCACGCTGGAGAACAAGGCCTACATCGTGATGGACTTCGACTCCGGCCGCGTTCTGGCCGAGTCCAATGCCGATGCGCCGCTGCCGCCAGCGTCGATGACGAAAATGATGACCAGCTACATCGTCGAGCAGGCGCTGAAGTCCGGTCGACTCAAGCCCACCGACATGGTGCAGACCAGTGAGTACGCCTGGTGCCGCGGCACCAGCTCGGAGTCCTGCATGTACCTGCCCCTTCATGGCTCGGCCTCGGTGCTCGACATGCTGCGCGGCATCATCATCCAGTCCGGCAACGACGCCTCCAAGGCCGTGGCCGAGCACCTGGCGGGCAGCGAGCCGGCGTTCGCGTCCATGATGAACAACGAGGCCAAGCGCCTGGGCATGAAGAACACGAACTTCATGAACGCCACCGGCCTGCCCGATCCCGCGCACAAGGCGTCAGCCCGCGACCTGGCCATCCTGGCACGCGCCATCATCCACGACAGCTCCGAGTACTACAGCATCTATGCCGAGAAGGAGTTCACCTACAACGGCATCAAGCAAGGCAACCGCAACGCCCTGCTCTACACCGACCCCACGGTCGATGGCCTCAAGACCGGCCACACCAACGAAGCGGGCTACTGCCTGACCGCGTCGTCGAACCGCAATGGCCAGCGCCTGATCACCGTGGTGATGGGCACCCAGAGCATGCAGGCTCGCGCCGACCAGACCCGCGCCCTGTTCAACTGGGGCTTTGCCAGCTACGAGAACATCCGCCCCGTGCAAGGCGGCGCCACGGTGCAAAGCGTGCCGGTACGCTTCGGCAAGGTGGACCAGGTCAACATCGGCCCGCTGCAAGATGTCGTGATGACGGTGCCGCGCGGCCAGGGTGCGCAGGTCAAGACCGAAGTGCAGCTGAACCCCGAGATCACCGCCCCGATCGCCAAGGGCGACGTGCTGGGCAAGATCCTGGTGACGCTGAACGGCCAGCCGCAGGGCGAACAGGCCCTCGTGGCCCTGGAGCCCGTCGAAGAAGCGGGCTTTTTCAAGAAGCTGTGGCAACGCTTCCTGTCTTGGTTTGCCTGAAACGGTCCAAGTTCACGGATGTTGGCCCTGAAAACCACCCCGCAGGGTGGTTTTTTCATTCAGATCAAACACCATCTTGATGTTCAAGCGCGGCCAGATGAAAAGGCCGAAAATCAAGCTGCAGTTGCAGTATCCAGCACGAGAAGATGGCAGATTCGATCACTCACACGCACCATCAGGTACCCAGCCCTGCGCACCACCCCTTGCAGGGGGACAAACCGGTCCACCACGGCATCTATGTGCCCGTGGTCGGCAAATTCAGCATCTCGCTGGTCTGGGCTCTGTTGTGGATGGCCTTCTCCATCTACATCGCCCAGGACTGGCTCCATGACCTGGGTCAGGTCGTCGGAATCGTGCCCGCGCACCTGATCATCTGGGGCATTGCCATCATTCCCGGATTCATGAATGCCTTCCTGGTCGCAGGACTGTTGCTGGACCGGCGCCCCCCTGTGCAGCACCCGGAGATGGCCCTGCCGGGCATCACCGTGCTGGTGGCAGCCTACAACGAGGCCGACAACATCGCCGCCACCCTCGACAGCATCGAGCGGCAAGGCTACGGCGGCCCCTTGCAGGTCATTGTCATCAACGATGGCTCCACCGACGGCACCGCCGACGTGCTCGCAACATGCCACCACCCCTGGCTGGAGGTGCTTCACCTGCCGCACAACGTGGGCAAGGCGCAGGCGCTCAACGAAGGCCTGAGCCGCGCGCGCTGGCACCTGACAGTGACCGTCGACGGCGACTCCTACCTGTATCGCCACGCCCTTGAGAACCTGGTGCGCCGCTACCTCAGCGACCCGCCCAACACCCGCGCCGTGGCCGGGGCCGTTCTGGTGCGCAACTCCCGCAAGAACTTCGTCACCGAAATCCAGGAGTGGGACTACTTCCACGGCATTGCCGCCATCAAACGCCTGCAAAGCCTCTACCAGGGCACCCTGGTGGCTCAAGGCGCCTTCTCGATCTACGACACCACCACCTTGCGCGAGGTGGGAGGTTGGCCCGCCACCGTGGGCGAAGACATCGTGATGACATGGCAGATGCTCGAGCAAGGGCACCGCATCGGTTTTGCTGAAAACGCCTGCCTGTTCACCAATGCCCCGGACACCTGGCGCCAGTTCATCCACCAACGTCAACGCTGGTCGCGGGGCTTGATCGAGGCGCTCAAGCTGCACTGGCGATTGCTGTTCAAGCGGCGCATGTCCACCTTGTTCATCTGGTGGAACCTGCTGTTCCCCTACCTCGACCTCGTCTACACCCTGGCCTACATTCCCGGCATCATCCTGGCCCTGTTCGGGATCTTCTGGATCGTCGGCCCGATGACCCTGCTGGTGCTGCCGCTGGGCCTGCTGATCAACTACCTGATGTACTCGGTACAGATCAAGATGTTCACCGAGCAAGGACTCAAGGTGCGCCGCAACCCGCTGGGGTTCATGGGCTACGCCCTGTTCTACAACCTGGTTTTGCAACCGGCCTGCGTGGTGGGCTATGTTCAGGAAATTCTGAACCGCACCAAACAATGGGGAACCAAATGATCAAGCGTGCCGCATGGATCGGCCTGACCCTGACGATGGGGGTGAGCACCGCCTGCGCTCAGGCCCTGCAGTTCAAGCTCGCCGCCAGCCACGACTCCGATCAGTTCGACGAGTGGAAGCTGACGGCCGGCTACACCGATGCACAAGGCCGTGGGCTGCAGGCGGGCACGCTGCGTTACAGCGCGCTGGGCTGGTCCCGCACAGGCGAGCATCTGGCAGGCACCTACCACCACAGCAGCCCGCGCTGGACCACCGATGCCCATCTGGGCCTCACCCAGTTGGCCGGACACCAGCACGGCGTGGGCGCACTCGATACCCTGTACCGCTGGCGCCCCGACACCTCGGTGGGCATCAGTGTGGAGCGCGACCTGGTCAACTCGCAGCGCGGCATCGAAGACGGCCTCACCTACCTGGGCCTCAGCCTGGTGGCTGACCATGCCTTCACGGAGCGGTTCAATGTCGGGCTGGCTGCAGGCAGTTCGTGGTTCAGCGGCGACAACCGGCGCGACCTGTTGCGCACCCGCTGGAACCTGCTGCTCGACGACAGCTATGGCCTCAACGCCTTCGTCAAGACGCGGCACTACCGCAACTCACACCCAGGCCAGGCCGCCTATTTTTCGCCGCGCAGCCTGCAGGAGTTGGCCGCAGGCCTGTCGGTGCGCATGCCCATGACCCGGCACACCACCTTCCGCGCCAGCCTGGACGCGGGTCAGCAACGCATTGATGGCGAGAGCGATCCGATCTGGCACGCGACCCTCGGCTGGGCTTCGCCCCGAGGCAGCCGCATCGATTGGCAGATTGGCCTGGAAGCCAGCAACGCGACCTCGCTGTTCTCAACCGGCAACGGCGCCTACCGCTACACCAGCCTGGTGGCACGCATCAACATCCCGCTGTGAGCTCAGGGATGTCAGGAATGCCGCGCGCCACGCTCACACCATCTGATCGGGCCTGACCCACGCGTCGAATTGCTCGGCCGTGAGCAGGCCCAGCGTCAGCGCCGCCTCGCGCAGCGTGCACCCCTGCGCGTGTGCGTGCTTGGCAATGCGGGCCGCGTTGTCATAGCCGATGTGCGGGTTCAGCGCCGG
>JAGNPA010000094.1 GCA_017989885.1 Aquabacterium sp. | reverse complement strand
ATCAGACAGCTACACATGTAGAACTGCTCGATGATGGCTTACGGACGGGGGTTCAATTCCCCCCGGCTCCACCAAATTGAAGGGCTCGGATAATCTCCGGGCCCTTTTTCTTGCCTGAAATCCCCGCGTGGCGCGGGGTTCCAGCCACCTGTGCTGCGGGTGGCCGGCTGCCGAAACGACTGAAATCGGCCACTTTCTCGGCCAGAGCCGTCTCTGTTCTCCGTTTGGCCGGCGGGTGGGCGCAGATGGGGCTCTCGCAGAATCAACAACTTACGCGTGCCGGTTCACTGTCCCCCAAGGCCGCCAGTCAGGCATCGAACGCCATCAACGCGGTGGCAAACCTTCCCGTCTTGCTCTATCATGAAGCATCAAGATGAATCATGATGGAGACGATCATGACGACTGCTGTCCGCGAAAAGTTTTCCTCCCAGGCCGCGCCCGATGTGCTGGCGGCGCTGCGCCAGATCGCAGAAAGCCAGGGCCGCCAGTTCCAGGCGGTGCTCGATGACGCCCTGCGCGACTATATCGACCGGCAGCAAAAAGAGCGCCCACGCCGCCACGTGATGGCTTCTTTCGCATCCAGTTTGGATGAGTTCGACAGCCTCTACCGCGAACTGGCCAAGTAAACCGTGGCGCACGATTACCTGACCGTGGCCGATGTGCTCGGCATGCACACGGTGCTGATGCAGCGGTATGGCGGTGCGCCGGGCGTGCGTGACCCAGGGGCGCTGGAGGCCGCACTGTTCCGCCCGCAGACCGGCTATTACGATGACATCGTGGCTGAGGCGGCTGCCCTGCTGGAAAGCCTCGCAATTAACCACCCGTTTGTGGACGGAAACAAGCGCATCGCTTTTGCTGCGGCCGACGTGTTCCTGCGCATCAATGGCTGGCGCTTGCAGCGTGCGCCGATGCAGATCTATGCCGAGATGATGCAGATGTTCGATTCGGGCACCTTTGATATCGCCCATATCGATCCCTGGCTGCGGTCTTTCGCCGTGGCCGCAGAGTGATGCTATGAACGAGAAAACACCCAACCAGCAGACTCAGGCTGCGATGACAGAAGCCCGGACGATGGCGAGGAATCGGATGCCTGAACTGGCGCAGTCCACAGCAGGCGTTGAGTCATTCCCCACCTTCACCAAACCCGCCCGTCAGCGCTGGGAGTCCATCCCTGCCAATATCCGCCAGCGGTTGCTGTCCAACGTCTGGTGCGGCCAGTGCTGTCACGAAACAACGATCACCAATTTCAGCGGCACCATCAAGGGTGGCGACTTGCTGCTGGTGGGCCAATGCGCCGAATGCCGCAGTGATGTGGCACGGGTGATCGAGGGTTCTTAACCCCTCAGGCATCAAACCCCGCCACCGCCTCACGCTGCGCCACCCAGTCGGTCGACAGCGGATTCCGCTGGAACCACAGCAGGCTCATACACCGGGGTTGCTGCCCGGCCAGGATGCTCTGGATGATGGCAGGCTCGAGCAGCCTCAGGCGCAGCAGCTCGTTGACCGTCGAATGGTGCAGTCCCTCGCGCTGGGCGATCTCGCTCCCGCTGCCGACCACGCCGTCGTCCAACAGTTGCTGCCAGTAGAAGGCCCAGAACCTGTCGGTGAGCAATGCCGCCGCAGGGGGCACGACCGTCGCAGGCGGCAACCAGATCGGTCTGGCCACCGGTATCCGTCACAGCTTCTGATGACGCATCGTTGACGTGAGAAGGGCCCGTTGCTCACGCACGGGCCCTTTGTCTTTCGCGGGGTCGCACACAGGGCGCGTCAGGGGGGCGGGGCGTCAGGCGCGGCCGGTGGCGATCAGGCCAGACGCCCAGCACGGAAATCGTTGACCGCCTGGTAGATCTCCTGCTGCGTGTTCATCACGAAGGGCCCGTACTGCGCAATGGGTTCATTGAGAGGCTGGCCGGCGATCAGGAGCAGACGCGTCTCGGTCTGGGCTTCAATCACGATGCCATCGGCCTCGGGCTGATTACGCAAAATGGCCATGCGCTGCATTGGCACCGCAGTGTCCGCAATGCGGGCCTCGCCACGGTACACATACGCAAAGGCGTTGTGCGCGGCGGGCAACACCTGCTCAAAGCGCGCACCGGCAGGCAAGTGCAGGTCCAGGTAGGTGGGGGCCGACGCCTCACGGGTCACCGCCCCCTGCACGCCATGGCTTTCACCGGCAATCACAGTCACGTCCACGCCTTGCGCCGTCGTGAATTTGGGCAAGTCCGCCGCGCCAAAGTCGCGGTACCAGGGCGCCGACATCTTGTCCTTGCCTGGCAGGTTTAGCCACAGCTGAAAGCCTTCCATCACCCCGTGTTCCTGTTGCGGAATTTCGGAATGGATCACACCGCGTCCGGCCGTCATCCACTGCACGCCACCGCTTTCGAGCAGGCCTTCGTGGCCCGCGCTGTCACGGTGCAACATGCGCCCGGCGATCATGTAGGTGATGGTCTCGAAGCCCCGGTGCGGGTGGTCAGGGAACCCGGCGATGTAGTCATCGGGGTTGTCGCTGCCAAAGGCATCGAGCATCAGATACGGGTCGAGCCGGCGCTGCAGGTTCTGCGTCAGCACGCGGGTGAGCTTGACGCCCGCCCCATCCGACGTGGGATGCCCCACGATCAATTGCTCGACGGTGCGCGACTGGCGCACGGCAACAGCGGTGTCTGAACTGTTCATGGGGCAATCTCCTGTGTCGGACGGATATGGCCTGATCCGTTTGGATCAGCCGATGGCGGCGAGCAGGTCGTCTTCGGCCTGGGTGAAGGCCTTGTCCACGGCTTCGGGGCCCATGGCCAGACCTTCGGCGTGGATGTACTTCACATCGGTCATGCCCAGGAAGCCCAGGATGGTCTGGATGTAGGGCGTTTGCGAATCGGCCGGGGTGTCACGGTAGATGCCGCCACGGGCGAAGGCCACGTACACCTTCTTGCCCTGGATGAGGCCTTCCGGACCGTTGGCGGTGTAGCGGAAGGTCACGCCGGCACGGGCGATGGCGTCCAGCCAGGTCTTGAACTGCACGGGGACGCCGAAGTTGTACATCGGCACGCCCAGCACGATGGCGTCATGGGCTTGGACTTCGGCGATCAGCGCGTCGTCCAGGGCCACGCGGGCGGCTTGTTCAGGGGTACGCTGGTCGGCGGGGGTGAACAGCGCGCCCAGCGCGGCGGCGTCCAGCACGGGGTGCGGGGTCACGGCCAGATCGCGCACGGTGACGGTGGCGCCGGGGTGCTTGGCTTGCAGGCGAGCGGTGACGGTGTTGGCCAAACGGGTGGAGTTGGCACCTTCAACGCGGGCGCTGGAATTGATTTGCAGGATCTTCATGTGTGGTTCCAAATGGGTGAGTCGATGAATGAACTTTATTCCTCAACAATCCCTGTGATAAGTGCCTGAAATGGGTAACATTAATCCACACATGGAACAGTACACCGAACCCGCGACGGGCATCGAAGCCAATGACCTGCTGATTTTTGCCCGCGTGGCCGATCTGGGCAGCTTCAGCCGGGCGGCCGAGCGCCTGGGCTTGCCCAAGTCCACCGTGTCACGCCGCGTGGCCTGGTTGGAGTCCCACCTGGGCGAGCGTCTGCTGCTGCGCACCACCCGGCGTCAAACCCTCACCGAGTTCGGCAGCTTGCTGCTGGAGCACGCCCGCCAGGTGGTGACCGAGGTGGAGGCCGTCACGGCCTTGCGCGAGCACCGTCAGGCGGCGCCCAGTGGCCGGCTGCGCGTGTCCATGCCCAGCGACTTTGCCACCTTGCTGCTGGCCGACACGTTGGCGGCCTTCGTGGCGCTGCACCCGCGCATCACGCTGGAGCTGGACCTGTCGCCCCGGCGGGTGGACCTGCTGGGCGAAGGCTTCGACATCGCGGTGCGCATGGGCGCCCTGCCCGACGATGCTTTGCTGGCCGCGCGCCGCCTGACCGTGTTCACCAACGGCCTGTACGCCTCCCCCCACTACCTGGCCGAGCGGGGCGAGCCCACCTCTCCGCAAGACCTGTTGCAACACGACACACTGCGTTTGCCCGGCCGCGCCAGCGACACCACCGAGCCCGGTCATTGGGTGCTGGTGCAGGGCGAGCATCGCTGGGAAGGCTCACCGCCCAGCCGCGTGATGGCCAATCAGCCTGAGTTGCTGCTGATCTTGGCGAAATCCGGCGCGGGCATCACGGCCGTTCCCGACCTGTTCGCCCAGCCTTTGTTGCAACGTGGCGAGTTGCGCCGGGTGCTGCCCGACTGGTGTCTGCCCTCGCACACCGCCTGGGCCGTGTTCCCCGGACGCAAGCTGATGCCGGCCAAGACCCGCGTCTTCATCGACATGCTGGAAGCCGCCTTGAGAACACCCTGACGGCCCGGACCTCCCCCCCGGCCAATCGGCGGCTCATCGGCAACTCATCGGCAACCCATACCCTAACCGGTATCATGCGCAAACGCATTCACCCACCTCGGCGGTTTCCATGAACAAGAACCTCTGGCTTCTGGCTGCTGCCCAGGGGCTCTTCCTCACCAACAACGTGGTCTTCATCGCCATCAACGGCCTGGTGGGTTTCAGCCTCGCCCCTGCCGGATGGATGGCCACCCTGCCGGTGATGGGCTATGTGGTGGGCGGCGCCCTGTCCACCGGGCTGGTGGCACGCAGCCAGCAACGCTGGGGCCGCCAGGTGTCGTTCCAACTCGGCTTGGCGGTGGCGTTGCTGTCGGCACTGCTGTGCGCACTGTCGCTGTGGTGGGGCAGTTTCTGGTTGCTGGTCACCGCCACGGTGGTGGCCGGGTACTACAGCGCCAATGGCCAGTTGTACCGCTTCGCCGCCGGCGAACTGGCCGCCCCGGCCTTCCGCGAGAAAGCGGTCTCACTGGTGCTGGCCGGCGGTCTGATGGGGGCGGTCATCGGTCCCAACCTGGCCAAGTACACGCGTGATGGTCTGGGCACGCCCTTCCTGGGCGCCTACCTGGCGCTGGCAGGGGTGGCCTTGCTGTCCATGTTCGTGATGGCGGGCATCCAGTTTCCACCCGAGGTGCGCCAAACCAAGGGCGCCGACACCGGCCGCCCGCTGAGCGAGATCATGCGCCAGCCCGTGTTCATCGTTGCTGCCGTGGGCGCGGCCCTGGGCTATGGCGTGATGAACCTGCTGATGGCCGCCACGCCGCTGGCCATGCAGGTGTGCGGCATGCCGTTTGACGATGCCGCCTTCGTGCTGGAGTGGCATGTGATCGGCATGTTCGCCCCGGGCTTTGTCACCGGCCACCTGATCAAACGCCACGGGGTGTTGACCATCATGGGCGCGGGGGTGGCGCTGAACCTGGCCTGCATCGGCGTGGCCCTGACTGGGCAAGACCTGCACCAGTTCACCGTGGCGCTGTTCCTGCTAGGCGTGGGATGGAACTTTCTGTTCACCGGCAGCACCACGCTGGCCATGCAAAGCTACCGCCCGGAAGAGAAAGACAAGGCGCAGGCGGCCATCAACTTCTGCGTGTTCGCCACCATGGCCGTCACCTCGTTTGCCTCGGGCGCATTGATCACCACGCAAGGCTGGACCTGGCTGAACCTGGGCTCGCTGCTGCCCGTGGGCCTGACGGGCGTGGCCCTGATCTGGCTGGGCTGGCGACAGCGGGCGCAGTAGCCTCACGAGGGCCCACTACAAGACGACCAGCAAGCCCATCGCAGGCCGATATGAAAAACCCCGCCGAAGCGGGGTGGGTCAAGCATTGCGACAGAGATCAAGCCTGGCGCGAACGCCGACGGGACACGTAAGCACCGCCCATCAAGGCTGCGCCCAGCAAGGCCAGCGAGGCGGGTTCGGACACCTCGGTGGTGGTGGGGCGGGACACCTTGCAGTCACTGCAGATCCACAGGGTTTCTCCACCGGCGTTGTTGTTGGCGGTGCGGATGTCCAGAGACAGGATCCAGTCTTCGCTCGTCGAGTCCGCAAAAATGAAATCGTTCAAAGCCTGGCTGAATGCAGCGTTGTCGGCCTCGGCACTGCCAAGGTTGCCACTCACGTAGTAGCCATCTTGCTGCTGGCAGGTCTTGGACGTGCCCGTCCCCAGATTGAAGGCGGCACCGCTGCTCTTGTCCACGCAATAGCCTGTGAACACCCTGACATAGGCCGAGTCCAGAAGCGGACTGGTGGGTGTCGTGGGCGGAGAGGTCGCGCAACCACCCAGCAAAGAGCTGTTCAGTTCAAAGCAACCCAGCTCTGAGGCCCCATTGGCCGACCGTACCTGCGCCTGCCCCCAGATCTGCAGCCACTGGTTTTCCGCATTCCCTTGCTGGTCGTTGTCAAAGAGGAAAACCAGATCATTGCCACCCAGGTAGGTACGCAAGGCCGAGATCTGGATGTCCCAGGTGCCCGGGCGATCACCTGTGAACGACGGCGTGGGCTCCGGAGAGAGCGCCGAGCCCATTTGGAAATGGCCCGTCTGCTGACTTCCGTCCTTGCCTTTGCCCTTGCCGTTGCCGTTGCTGCCGCTAGGGGACACAAATGGATCGTCTGCAAACGCAAGCTCGTTGGTCGTCTGCGGGCCGCCTTTTTCACCAGTGAACACGGTGAGCTGTGTCTTGGTATAGCCCGCATTCGACGCGATCGGAAACGGGCCACCCGGCAGGCAACGCGAGTCAAGTGCTGCGGCACATTGCTGCAACAGGTCCATCGAGTACACCGCAAAGTCACCGTACTGCACGGTGGACATCGCGTTCGAGCTGGGCAACACCACGGCATGCGCGGGTGCCGCGCCAGCCAAAGCGCCGGTGACGGCAAGCCCCGCCCAAAAACTTCTTGAAGGGAATGTCGTCATGATGAGTACTGCCTAAAAATCTAGATGCCCCCTAAAAGCACCATTCGTGCCAAAAATAAAGACGCTTTGTGAAACAATGACTTAGGATAGTCTGCAAAACCTCCGCATGCAGCCCTGAATGTGAGACAGTGACAGCATGAAGCAGATGAGCCTGAGCACCACTGGATTTGAACGCAAGACCAAGAGAACGCGCAAGCGCGAGTTCCTCGACGAGAT
>JAGNPA010000004.1 GCA_017989885.1 Aquabacterium sp. | reverse complement strand
TCATAGCTCTGCTCGGGCGTGGTGATCTGCACCATCTCCACCTTGTCGAACTGGTGCTGGCGGATCATGCCGCGCGTGTCACGGCCGGCACTGCCCGCCTCCGAGCGGAAGCAGGGGCTGTGCGCCGTGAGCTTGATGGGCAACTGGTCCAACGGCACGATGGTGTCGGCCACCGAGTTGGTCAGCGTCACCTCCGAGGTCGGGATCAGGTACCACTTGCTGTCAGACGCCTCGCCGTCGCCCGAGGTCACGTGGAACAGGTCCTGCTCGAACTTGGGCAACTGGCCGGTGCCCTGCAGGGCCTTGGCCTGCACCAGATAAGGCGTGTAGCACTCGGTGTAGCCGTGCTCCTGCGTCTGCAGGTCCAGCATGAACTGGGCGAGTGCGCGGTGCAGGCGCGCGGCCGGCCCCTTCAGGAAGGTGAAGCGCGAGCCCGACAGCTTCGCACCCGTCTCGAAGTCCAGCCCCAGCGGCGCCCCCACGTCCACGTGGTCCTTGACGTCGAAGCTGTAGGTGGCGGGCGTGCCCCAGCGGCGCACTTCCACGTTGCCAGACTCGTCCGCGCCCACCGGCACGCTGTCGTGCGGCAGGTTGGGCACGGCCAGCAGCATGGCCGCGATCTCGGTCTGGATGACCTCCAGACGGTCAGCACTGGCCTTGAGTTCGTCACCGATGCCGCCCACTTGCGCCATCACGGCCGACACGTCTTCGCCCTTGCCTTTGAGCATGCCGATCTGCTTGGACAGGCTGTTGCGCTGGGACTGCAGCTCTTCGGTGCGGCTCTGGATGGTCTTGCGCTCGGCTTCGAGCGCACGGTAGGCGGCCTCGTCCAGGAAGGGCTGCGGGTTCTTGCGCTTGGCCAGGCGGGCCAGCACGCTGTCGAGGTCTTTGCGCAGCAGGGCAATGTCAAGCATGGTGAGGAATCAGGTTGGAATGTGATTTGAGCTTACTGGCTATTGTCGCTGTTGCGCTCGTTGGGCAGCGGGCGGTCCAGGCCTGTGCCGCCCAGTCCCTTGGGCAGGGGGAAGCGCACGTGCTCTTCCACGCCCTGCATGCGGCGCACCCCGACGGCACCCAGCGCATGCAGGCGGGCGATCACCTGCTGCACCAGCACGTCCGGGGCCGAGGCGCCGGCGGTCAGCCCCACACGCGGGTTGGCGTCAAACCAGGCTTCTTGCAGGTCCTCGGGGCAGTCGATCATGTAGGCCGGCGTGCCCAGGCGTTCGGCCAGCTCGCGCAGGCGGTTGCTGTTGGAGCTGGTGGGGCTGCCCACCACAATGACCACGTCCACCTGCGGCGCCATGATCTTGACGGCATCCTGACGGTTCTGCGTGGCGTAGCAGATGTCCTGCTGCTTGGGCTCGCGCACGTTCGGGAAGCGCCGTTTGATCGCCGCCAGAATGCCCGCGGCATCGTCCACCGACAGTGTGGTCTGGGTGACCACGGCCAGCTTGTCCGGATGGCGCACCTGCACCGTGGCCACGTCGGCCTCGTCTTCGACCAGGTAGATGCCTTCGCTGACCTGGCCCATCGTGCCTTCGACCTCGGGGTGCCCCTTGTGGCCGATCATGATGAATTCGTAGCCCTCGCGGTGCAGCTTGGCCACCTCGACGTGGACCTTGGTGACCAGCGGGCAGGTGGCATCGAACACCTGAAAACCGCGGGCATCGGCCTCGCGGCGCACTTCCTGGCTGACGCCGTGGGCGCTGAAGATCAAGGTGGCGCCGGGCGGCACCTCGGCCAGGTCTTCGATGAAGATGGCCCCCTTGGCCTTGAGGTCGTTGACCACATAGGTGTTGTGCACGATCTCGTGGCGCACATAAATGGGCGCACCGAACTGTGCGAGCGCACGCTCGACGATCTCGATGGCGCGGTCGACGCCGGCGCAAAAGCCACGCGGCTCGGCCAGCAAAATATCTTGGACGTGGGTCATGTCAGAGCACACCGATCAGTTGCACTTCGAAGGTGCAGGGCTGGCCCGCCAGGGGGTGATTGAAGTCAAACAAGGCCCACTCCCCGGCCGGATCCAGCTCGCGCACAACCCCGGCAAAAGACCCCTTGCCATCGGGGGTCGGAAACTGCACGACATCGCCCACAGCCCAGGTTTCATCCAGGTCGCCCAGTTGGCGCAGCAGGGACAGGGCCACGCGCTGGATCATCTCGGGGTTGCGCTGGCCGAAGGCTTCGCCGGGGGCCAGTTCGATGACGGTGCGGGTGCCTTCGGCCAGGCCGATCAGGCGGGCTTCCAGCGCCGGCGCCAGCTCACCCGAGCCCAGCGACAGGGTGGCCGGCTTCTCGTTGAAGGTGTTGATGACGTCACCGCCATCCGGTCCTGCCAGGCGGTAGTGCAGGGTCAGGAAAGCGCCAGGGGTCACCAGGGGGGCAGCAGAGGTCATGGGGGTGTCTCCCGCGCGGCAGATGCGGCAGCGGGGCTCCGGATAAGGAAAACGACGATTTTAGGTTTCAGAAGCCGTTTGCGCAGGGGCATCTGCGAAAGACTTGTTCCGCATCAGGCCCACCCATCCGAGGGCGTTCTTCCGAAGGATGGTCACCCGGCACGGTCCACCCGACAATGCCCCGCTCCCTCCACCCCTGCCACCGCCCCGATGAAAGACCTGCCTGCCGCCCTGAGGCCCCGCGAGAAGCTGTTGACGCACGGCCCCGCCGCGCTGGCCGATGCCGAACTGCTGGCTCTGCTGTTGCGCACTGGCATGAAGGGGCTGGGCGTGCTGCAACTGGCCGAGAAGGTCCTGAGCGACCTGGGGGGATTGGGCGGTCTGCTCTCCGCGCAGCCCGGACAACTGACCCGCATCAAGGGCCTGGGGCCAGCCAAGCGGGCCGAGCTGATGGCGGTGATGGAGATGGCGCGCCGCAGCCTCTCAGGCACGCTGCAAACTCAGCCGGTGTTCTCCTCGCCGCAACTCGTGAAGGACTATTTGCAGATGCGTCTGGGCGCCCTGCCCCACGAAGTCTTCGCCGTGTTGTTCCTCGACGCCCAGCACCGCCTGATCGCCTGCGAGGAGCTGTTTCGGGGCACGCTCACGCAAACCTCGGTCTACCCGCGTGAGGTGGTCAAGCGCACGCTCGAGCTGAACGCGGCCAGCCTCATCCTGGCGCACAACCACCCGTCGGGCGTGCTGGAGCCCTCGCGGGCCGACGAGTTGCTCACCCAGACGCTCAAAAGCAGCCTGCAACTGGTCGATGTGCGGGTGCTCGATCACCTGGTGGTCGGGCGGGGTGGGGCCCTGTCCTTCGCCGAAAAAGGCTTGATCTAAGTTGTTGTAGGCTTGCGCCTTGTGAGCCCCACCAACAAGCCCCCCCTCAACACCACGCTGCGTGATTTCGCAGACCTCAAACGCGCCCTGGGCAAGGCCGCGAAAGAGGCCGCGGCACGCCGTGAGCAGGAACGCGCCGAGCAGGCACGTCGCGAGGCCACCCAGCGCAGCCAGGAAGCCGACGCCGCCCTGTTCAAGCGCATGGTCGGGGCTGTTCACGGCCTGCCTCACACGGGCCGCGCCCACCTCCCCCCTCCGCGCCCTCAGCCCATCCCAGCGCGCCGTCAGCTCGACGAGCAGGCCGCGCTGCGCGAATCCCTGTCGGACGAGTTCGATGTGGAGAGCCTGCTGGAGACGGACGAAACCCTGTCCTGGCGCCGGCCCGAGCTGGGCATCGACGTGGTGCGCAAGCTGCGCCGTGGTGTCTGGGCGCTGCAAGGCGAGCTCGACCTGCATGGCCTGCGCACCGACGAGGCCCGAGAAGCCCTCGTCGAGTTCCTGCGGCAGGCCCACCTGAAAGGCTGGCGGTGTGTGCGCGTGGTGCACGGCAAAGGCCTGGGCTCACCCGGCAAGCAACCCGTGCTCAAGGACAAGGCGCGCCGCTGGCTGGTGCAAAGCGAGCGGGTGCTGGCCTTCGTGCAGGCGCGGGCCGACGAAGGGGGCGTGGGCGCGCTGGTGGTGCTGCTCAAGCCCGGCAAGACCAAGGGCCAGGTCAGCTACTGACGCCTTACTTGTTGCGCATCCAGTCGGCGGTCTGCATGAAGGCCTGCTGCAGACGTTGCACGAGCGCGTCGGGCACCTGCACATCGACCATGGCCTGGCTCATGCAGGCCACCCATTGGTCGCGCTCCTTGATGCCAATGGCAAACGGCAGATGCCGGGCGCGCAGGCGGGGATGGCCGAAACGCTCGATGTACAAACTGGGCCCACCCAGCCAGCCGCTGAGGAACCAGTAGAGTTTATCGCGGGCATCGTCCAGGGTGGTGCCGTGGGCGGCCCGCAGCTCGGTGTAGGCCGGCTCCAGGTCCATCAGGTCGTAGAAACGGTCGACCAGTTCACGCACCCGGGCATCGCCGCCGAGCAAGGTGTAGGCGGTGGGGGTCGGCAGGGCCTCGGCGGGATCGTCGTCCTGGGCAGGATCATGCATGGGCAAACAACAGGAACAGGACAGGACGGACGATCAGGCGCGACCCAGCAGACGCACGGCCACCTGGTTCACGCCCAGGGCAGCGGGGCTGCCGGGGTGCAACTCCAGCAACAACTGGCGCTTGCGCACGGCCTCGCGCACGCTGGGGTCAAACGGAATGTCGCCCAGGAAATGCAGCTTGGGCACCACCCCGGTGGGGCTGACCACGAAGCGGTCGACCACCTGCTGCAGTTGCTGGCAGATGGTGCGCCCGTCGCCCGGACGGGCCACCTGGTTGACGACCAGGTGCATTTTTTCGCGTGACTGCTGCGCGCACAGCACCTTGATGGTGGCGTAGGCGTCGGTCATGGACGTGGGCTCGGGCGTGGCGACGACGATGACCTCGCCGGCCATCGAAACGGCGTAGAGCACCACATCGGAAATGCCGGCGCCTGTGTCGATCAGGATGACGTCAAAACGCGGTTTGACGGCTTCGAAGATCTCCAGCAGCTTCTCGCGAACCTCGGGGGTCAGGCGCGAGTACTCGACCAGGCCGGAGCCAGCCAGCAGCACATGGAAGCCGCCAGGGGCCGGCAAGATGGCCTCTTCCAGCTGCGCCTTGCCGGTGAACACGTCATGCAAGGTGATCTTGGGGTACAGGTTGAGCACCACGTCCAGGTTGGCCAGACCCAGGTCAGCGTCCAGCACCAGCACCTTGAGGCCTTGGCGGCTCAAGGCCGTGGCCAGGTTGGCGCTGAAAAAGGTCTTGCCCACCCCGCCCTTGCCGCTGGTGACGGCCACCGTGCGGGCAAGCCGGGCGGACGGTTTGGAAGGATTTGTCTCGGAAACTGGCATGGGCACCATCATGAGGTCGTTTTCGGGTGTTCCTCAAGAATTTCTGAGGCCGATAGGGTGTCAGATTGCGCAAGACTGCTGAACAGGAAGCTTTTTTCCTCGGCGCTGACCACCGTCAGCGGCGGCGTGTCCAGACAGGTGCGGTTGCGGCCCTCCGCCTTGGCTCGGTACAGTTGCTGGTCGGCACGCTCGGACCAGAGGATGACGGAGGAGCGCACCCACTGCGGCGCAAAGGCCCCGCCGATGCTCACGGTCACCGAGGTCATGGAGCCGTCCAGCAGGTGAATCTGTCGCTGGGCGATGCGATGGCGGATGCGCTCGGCCACCGTCTGCCCGAAAGCCGGCGGGCAATTGGGCAGGATGACGGCAAACTCTTCCCCCCCCACGCGGGCCACCAGGTCCATCGGCCGCACACACTCCTGCAGGCACTCGGCCACCGCGCGGATGACGGTGTCACCGGAAACGTGACCATGGGTGTCGTTGATGGCCTTGAAGTGATCGATGTCTGCCACGATCAGCAGCGAGGGCTCGCCCACGCGGGCCACCCGGTCGATTTCGCGGGCCAGCGCGGTTTCGAACTGCCGGCGGTTGGCCAGCCCGGTGAGCGGGTCACGGCTGGACAGGTCGCACAAGCCATCGACCAAGGCCTGCACCCAGGGCCACGCACCGGCCTGAACACCGTCGGGCGCACGCCAGCCCGCCTGGGTCAACAAGGCCACGGCATTGCTCAGATCCAGCACACCCTCGGGAATC
Source organism: Aquabacterium sp. (assembly GCA_017989885.1). Lineage (GTDB taxonomy): Bacteria > Pseudomonadota > Gammaproteobacteria > Burkholderiales > Burkholderiaceae_C > Aquabacterium. The sequence goes on along the minus strand of JAGNPA010000004.1, from coordinate 14,565 downwards.
AACGTGGTGTCGTCAGGTACTGCAAGGTGACAGCTGGGGGATGCGATGGCTCACTCCACGACAAATTCGTCAATTGTCGGCAAGTCTAGCAGGACGGGCTGCACCGAACCCCCAGATGAGGGGCCTAATAGGGGGGTAATCAGGAGGTTTATCGGAAATACCGTTTCGCGCTTCCAAGCCGACTCAAGGCCAGCTCATGGCGTCCGATATACCCAAGTCAGGGTAAGGTGTCGCATCAGGTTCACCTTGCCCCATCACTGTTCTCTTGCCCTCACGTCACGGATTCCATGGACATCGTTGCCGACCGCGAGTTCAATTTCCACGCCCGCGATTTCGCGCGCGTGCGCGCACTCATCTACGATCGCGCGGGGATCAGCCTGCACGAAGGCAAGCAGGCGATGGTTTACAGCCGCTTGTCACGGCGACTGCGCGAAACCGGCCACCCGTCTTTCGAGGGCTACCTGCAGTGGCTGGAAAGCGCCTCGGGCGCACAGGCCCAGCAGGAGTGGCAGGAGTTCGTCAATTGCCTGACCACCAACCTGACCTCGTTTTTCCGCGAAGAGCACCACTTTCACACCCTGACCGACTGGCTCAAGGCCCGCGGCCCCCAGCCCACGCGCATCTGGTGTTGCGCCGCCTCCACAGGTGAGGAACCCTACTCGCTGGCCATGACGGTGGCCGAGACCGTGGGCTTGAACGCCCCGGTCAAGATCCTGGCCAGTGACATCGACACCAATGTGCTGCAGACCGCCTCCCGCGCGGTGTACGACGCCGGAGCCCGCGGCCTGAGCCCGCAGCGGCTCAAGCAGTTCTTCCTGCGCGGCAAGGGCAACAACGCCGGCTTCATCCGGGTCAAGCCTGAGCTGACGAAGATGGTGGAGTTCCGCCCCTTCAACCTGATGCAGACGCAGTGGCAACTGGGAGAGCCCTTCGACGTGGTGTTCTGCCGCAATGTGATGATCTATTTCGACGGCCCGACGCAGCGCAAGGTGCTGGAGCGCATCCACGGGGTCATGAAGCCCAAGAGCTTGCTGTTTGTCGGCCACTCCGAAAACTTCACCGAATCACGCGACATCTTCGTCCTCAAGGGCAAGACGGTCTACGATCGGGTCTGACCTGCGTCGCCACAAGGATTCCCTCATGTCCAGCATTCCACCCTTTGGGAGCGCGCGCGGAACCGCTTCGGGCACCAGTCCCAGGCCGGGCAGCCTCGCCTCCACGGCGACGGCGCTCAACCAGGGGCCCGGGCCACGCACGGAGCGCCTGACCCGACTCAAGTCGCGCACCCCCCGGCCGGGCGAGGCCTCCTTTTTCTATTTCGACGCGCACTTCAAATCCGAAGCGGTCAAGATCCTGCCGGGCGAGTACTTCGTGTACCACGAGGACCTGCTGATCATGACCACGCTGGGCTCGTGCATTGCCGTGTGCCTGTGGGACCGCCAGGCCAAGGTGGGCGGCATGAACCACTTCATGCTGCCCGACAGCGGCGGCAACGGCCAGGACTCCGGGCGCTACGGTTCGTACGCGATGGAGTTGCTGATCAACGAGCTGATGAAGCTGGGGGCGTCACGGATGACAATGGAGGCCAAGGTGTTTGGCGGTGGCGCGGTCATCAGCGGCATGAACACCATCAACGTGGGGGAACGCAACACCACGTTCGTGATGGACTATCTCAAGACCGAGCGCATCCCGGTGGTGTCCAAGGACGTCCTGGACATCTACCCGCGCAAGGTCTGCTTCCTGCCGTTCAGTGGCAAGGCCATGGTCAAGCGCCTGACGCCCAGCAACCCGGAAGCCATTCTTCAACAAGAGCGCCTGGCGGCGCAAAAAGTGGCCCCCGTCTCCCGTGGCGGTGGCTCGATCGACCTGTTCTGACAGGCGGAGAACGACATGCCCAAGATTTCTGTGGTGGTGGTGGACGACTCGGCGCTGGTTCGCAGCATGCTGACGGAGATCATCAACCGGCAAGCCGACATGGAGTGCATCGGCGCGGCCAGCGACCCGTTCGTGGCCCGCGAGATGATCCGCAACCTCAATCCGGACGTGATCACGCTGGACGTGGAGATGCCGCGCATGGATGGCCTGGACTTCCTCTCCAAGCTGATGCGCCTGCGCCCGATGCCGGTGGTGATGGTGTCCACGCTGACCGAGCGCGGTGCCGAGGTGACGCTCAAGGCGCTGGAGTTGGGCGCGGTGGACTTTGTTTCCAAGCCCAAGATCGGTGTGGCCGATGGCCTGCGCCAGTTGTCGGACGACATCACGGACAAGATCCGGGTGGCGTCCAAAGCACGCATTCACCGTCTGGCGCCCGCTGCGTCGGTGACGCCCGCATCGGCCAGCGCCACGGGCGCAACGAGCCCGCGTGCGGCGTCGGCCAGTGCTCCGGCACCCGCCAAGGCCCTGAACACGGGCTCCTACAGCCTGGGTCGTCTGTCCACCGAGAAGCTGATCTTCATCGGTGCGTCCACCGGCGGCACGGAGGCCACCAAGGAGGTGCTGGTGGCCCTGCCCGCCGACTCACCGGGCGTGGTCATCACGCAGCACATGCCGCCGGGTTTCACGCGCAACTACGCCGCCCGCCTGGACGGCCTGTGCAAGATCCGCGTGAAGGAAGCCAGCGATGGGGAACGCATCCTGCCCGGTCATGCCTACATCGCGCCGGGCGGTCTGCACCTGAGCGTGGAGCGCTCGGGCGCCAACTACATCGCCCGTGTGCAAGATGGTGACCCGGTCAACCGGCACAAGCCCAGCGTGGAGGTGCTGTTCAAGTCGGCGGCGCGCGTGGCCGGCCCCAACGCCATCGGCATCATGCTGACCGGCATGGGCGGCGACGGTGCCAAGGCGATGCGCGAGATGCGCGACGCCGGAGCCTATTGCGTGGCACAGGATGAGGCCAGCTGTGTGGTGTTCGGCATGCCGCGCGAGGCGATTGCCGCCGGGGCGGTGCAGGAGGTGCTGCCGCTGAACAAGATCGCGCAGCATGTGCTGGACCACCTGCGCGCCACGGTGGGTCAGGCGCTCAGCCGCGTCTGACCAGCCGCAGGCTCACGGGCGGCCAACGAACAGCATCAGGGTCGGCCCCACACCCGGGCTGTGCAGGATGGCGGTGTAGACCGGGCCGATGGCCGTGTCGGCGCCCAGGTAGAGGCTGAAGCCGGTTTTCTTGGCGCCCGTCCACACATCTTGCGGGCGCTGCCAGGCATTGCCCACTTCCAGGCTGGTGCCCGCGAACAGGCCTCGGGTGAGGGGCATGTCGCTCAGGCGCACGTGGTAGCCCAGGCGCAGCAAGGCCACTTGGGGGCCGGCCACCTGAAACGGGGCATAGCCCGAGAGCTGCTGGAACCCACCGAGACCGAATCGCCCAATGGCCGGTTGCGCCCCTTCGGACAGGGCCAGCCGCCCCATCAGACTGAGGGTGTGCGGGCCCCAGGAGTTCACCCACTGGCCTTGCAAGTCGATGTAGCGCAGGTAGCCTTCGGCGTAGCTGCTGTCCTGGCGTGCGCGGCCGCGCCCCTGGAACCATTGCCCATCCAGACGCCAGCCCTTGGTCGGGAAGTAGGCATGGTCCAGTTGATCGAACACGGCCTTGAGGCGCCAACCGCTTTCACGCCACCGCTCCACCAGGTCCATCCCCGGACGGGAGAGCAGGTAGTCATCAGTGGCCAGGGACAGGCGGTCGCGACCGATCTGCTCAACCCAGCCCAGCCGCCACTCGCCCAGCTCACGCCAGTTGAGCCCGGCCTCCAAGGCGATCTGGGTCAGGCCACGCTCGTTGCGCGCCCCTTCCGGGCCATCGGGGTCACGGTACACATCGAAGGTGCGGCGTTGGGCGCTGGCGGCGGTGGCCACAAAGCCGCTCAGGCCATCGGGCAGCTGCCAGGACATCGGGCGGTACCACTCGGTGCCCACCAGGGGGCTGGTGCCCAGGCGCAGGATGTTGCGCCACTCGCTGCCCGCACTGTCAAGCCAATGGCGGTTGTGCACCAGCTTGAGGTTGAAGGCGCTGCGCCCCCGGTTGTCCGCGCTGAAGTCCAGTCCCATCTGCAGGTAGTTGGGCCCCCAGGGCTTGTCCTCCAGTTCGTACACCAGCCCCGCTTCGCCCTCCGCCGTGCGCACGAGGCGGTAGTCGGTGCGCAGGTAGTCGCCCGAGGCGGCGAGCAGGTTGATGTCGCGCTCGGCCTTGGCCACGTCGAACACCTGGCCTGACCGGCTGGCGAACATGTCGGCGCGCAGGTCAGGCCGCGTCAAATCAGAGCCCTCGGTGCGCACGAACTGCAGGGTGGGCGACGGCGGTTGGCGACGCTGACGTGCGGTTTTCCAGGCGGCATAGTCGGCCTGGGACAGTTGCAGGTCCTGCATGCGCAGCACCATCGCCTCGGCCTGCACCTCGCCCTGGTCCATGAACTCGCGGGCACGGTTGAAGTCGGCCGAGGTCAGGCCTTCAAGCCGCGGCGCAATCAGCACATCGTGCGGCGTCAGCGTGCGCAGGCTTTGCTGCACGTTCTGCTCGGTCAGGATGTTGATCATCTGCGAGGTCACCCCGGTCAGCGTCGACAGGGTATCGCGCGGGGCCAGCGAGGTGCCGATGTTGACGACGATGAGCCGATCGGCGCCCATCGCGCGGGCCACGTCCACCGGGGTGTTGTTGACCAGACCGCCATCACCCAGGATGCGGCCGCTCACCTCCAGAGGGGCAAAGATGCCGGGCACCGACATGCTGCTGCGCAAGGCCGTGGCCAGATCCCCCTCGGCCAGGATCACGGGCTGGCCGGTTTCCATGTCGGTGGCCACCGCACGAAACGGTGTGGGCAACTGGTCGAAATGACGGATGTGGCTGGCCGACAGGGTCAGGCGGCGCAGGTGGGCCTCCAGTACCCGGCTGGACAGGGAGCCCAGAGGGGCCTTGAGCCCATCGCTGCCAATGCCGACCTCCAGCAGAGGCGAGACCTCGAAATCGTGCTCCTTGCGGCGTTGGGAGAGCTCGCGCCGCTCGACACGGCTGGCAAAGACGTTGTCCCAGTCCAGGCGCTGGACCTCGCGCTCGACCTCCAGGGCAGACAGGCCGCTGGCATACAGGCCGCCCACGATGGCGCCCATGGAGGTGCCGGCAATCACGTCCACCGGGATGCGCTCGCGCTCCAGCACCTTGAGCACGCCCACATGGGCCAGGCCCCGCGCGCCGCCGCCGGACAGCACCAGGCCCACTTTGGGGCGGTCGGCCCACGCTGGCAGGCACGCCAGACCACTCAGGAGCAAGGCGCACACCGTGCGGCAAACAGACAGACGTGAGGGCGAAGACATGCGCGAGATTGTGCCGTGTCAAACCGGCTTGCCAAACCGGCTCAGTGCGCATACAAACTTGATGTAAGTCAGAACGCTCTGGCTCGATCCGCGGTTTGATAGATCCAAGAAAGCACAACGGAGAAACATCATGCAAGCATTGACCGACTTCCTGACCACCGACTATGGCCTGATGAGTCTGGCCGGCCTGCTCTTCATGTTCGGCATGCTGGGCTACATCGCTTGGTATGTGGCGCAACATGTCAAGCAAGACACCGAGCGCCACGACAGAGAAGTGCGCGAAGGGCGCGCCCACTGATCTGCGCATTCAGAGCGCACAAAAAAGGCCGCTGAACCCAGCGGCCTTTTTCTTGTCTGGCAAGGTTGCCAGGCGACGGGTGCGGCGAACCGCACCCCAGGGCATTACATGCCCATGCCGCCCATGCCACCCATACCGCCCATGCCACCCATGTCGGGCATGCCACCACCAGCCTCGTCCTTCGGGGCTTCGGAGATCATGCACTCGGTGGTCAGCATCAGCGAGGCCACGGAAGCGGCGTTCTGCAGAGCCGTGCGGGTGACCTTCGTGGGATCCAGGATGCCCATTTCGATCATGTCACCGTAGGTGTCGTTGGCAGCGTTGAAGCCGTAGGTGCCCGAACCGGCCAGCACGGCATTGACGACCACGGAGGGTTCGCCACCGGCGTTGGCCACGATTTCGCGCAGAGGAGCTTCAACCGCCTTCAGGACCAGCTTGATGCCGGCTTCCTGGTCAGCGTTGTCGCCATGCACGTTGCCAGCAGCTTGCTTGGCGCGCAGCAGGGCCACGCCACCACCAGCAACCACGCCTTCTTCGACGGCTGCACGGGTGGCGTGCAGGGCGTCTTCAACGCGGGCCTTCTTTTCCTTCATTTCGACTTCGGTGGCAGCGCCGACCTTGATCACGGCCACGCCGCCGGCCAGCTTGGCCACGCGTTCCTGCATCTTTTCGCGGTCGTAGTCGCTGGTCGCTTCTTCGATCTGGATGCGGATTTGCTTGACGCGGGCTTCGATGTCAGCCGCTTCGCCAGCGCCGTCGATGATGGTGGTGTTTTCCTTGCCCACTTCAACGCGCTTGGCTTGGCCCAGGTCAGCCAGGGTGACCTTGTCCAGGGCCATGCCGACTTCTTCAGCGATGACCTTGCCGCCGGTCAGGATGGCGATGTCTTCCAGCATGGCCTTGCGACGGTCGCCGAAGCCAGGGGCCTTGACAGCCACGACCTTCAGGATGCCGCGGATGGTGTTGACCACCAGGGTGGCCAGGGCTTCGCCATCGACGTCTTCAGCGATGATCAGCAGCGGACGGCCAGCCTTGGCAACTTGCTCCAGGGTCGGCAGCAGGTCACGGATGTTGGACACCTTCTTGTCGTACAGCAGCACGAAGGGGTTGTCCAGCAAAGCGGCTTGCTTTTCAGGGTTGTTGATGAAGTAAGGCGACAGGTAGCCGCGGTCGAACTGCATGCCTTCGACGACTTCCAGCTCGTTGTTCAGGCTCTTGCCGTCTTCAACGGTGATGACGCCTTCCTTGCCGACCTTGTCCATGGCGTTGGCGATGATTTCGCCGACGTCAGCGTCCGAGTTGGCGGAGATGGTGCCAACTTGAGCGATTTCCTTGGTCGTGGTGGTGGCCTTGGATTGCTTCTTCAGCTCGACGATCAGGGCGGCAACCGCCTTGTCGATGCCGCGCTTGAGGTCCATCGGGTTCATGCCGGCGGCCACGTACTTCATGCCTTCGCGCACGATGGCCTGAGCCAGCACGGTGGCGGTGGTGGTGCCGTCACCAGCGTTGTCAGAAGTCTTGGAAGCAACTTCCTTGACCATCTGCGCGCCCATGTTCTGCAGCTTGTCCTTGAGTTCGATTTCCTTGGCCACGGACACACCGTCCTTGGTCACGGTGGGGGCGCCGAACGAGCGCTCGAGCACCACGTTGCGACCCTTGGGGCCCAGGGTGACCTTGACCGCGTTGGCCAGGATGTTCACGCCTTCGACCATGCGAGCACGTGCTTCGCCGCCGAAGATGACGTCTTTTGCTGCCATGTGTATTTCTCCGAATTCAGTAAATGGGGTGGTAAGCCACGCTTGCCTTGCGCTCAGTCGGCGCCAAGGAAAGCGTCAGGGCCTTACTTGGTGACGACGGCGAAGAGGTCTTCTTCGCGCATGACCAGCAGCTCTTCGCCATCGACCTTGACGGTCTGGCCCGAGTACTTGCCGAACAGGACGCGATCGCCCACAGCCACGTTCAGGACGACGAATTCGCCCTTGTCATTGCGCTTGCCAGGACCGACGGCCAGCACTTCGCCTTGGTCAGGCTTTTCGGCGGCGTTGTCGGGGATGATGATGCCCAGGGCGGTCTTGGTTTCTTGTTCCAAGCGCTTGACGATCACGCGATCGTGCAGAGGACGCAGTTTCATGACTTCTCCTGTATGTCTTGAGACATCGTTTTGACAATGGATGTGACGTGAGTGAATGCTCACATCAGCGGTACGAATGTGGGGTTTGGCCGCCGTAGCAGCCCAACCGTTAGCACTCGTCAGAGGTGAGTGCTAATAGATTATAGGGACGACGCGCTCAGTTTCAAGGGGCTGTGTGCGCTTTATGCCCATGGGCTACACTGCCCTCCATGGCAGACCGCCCGTTCAGGGACTTGGCTGCCTTCTCGTCTTGCCTCGCGTGAATGCCCCTTCGGCCTGACCGCCTGTTGTGCCCTGTGCCGCAGCGCTGTCGATCGACTGCCCATGAGCCCGCCGCATTGCGCCGATTCACGCCGAGCGCGCCTTCATTCCAAGGCGCAGCTCCCCTCGAAGGGCAACCCAGCACATGCCGGGCTATCAGACCAAACAAGAGTGCGTCGCCATCCCTGGCGCGCACGACCTCCACATCCAATCCTTGCTCGATCGCCAGCAGTACGCCGACCCGCTGGGCGAAGCCGAAGCCTTGGGCATCTCCAGCGCCGCCTGGCCGCTGTTCGGACTGCTGTGGCCCTCATCGCTGCAGTTGGCAACGTGGATGGCCGAGCGGCCCTTGGTGCCGGGCGAACGCATTCTGGAAGTGGGATGCGGCCTGGCGCTGGCCAGCATGGTGGCGCACCGTCAGGGGGCCGACGTGACCGCCTCCGACTGCCATCCGCTGACCGAGACCTTCCTGAACCGGAACGTTGACCTCAACGACTTGTCGCCGCTGCCTTACCGCCACGGCAACTGGGGTGACGACGCCGAGACGTTGGAACGCCCAGGTCACCCTGCCGTGTCGGGTCGCTTCGACCTGATCATCGGCAGCGACGTGCTGTATGAGCGTGACGAGTCAGGCAAGTTGTCGGGCTTCATCACCCTGCATGCCCTGCCCTGCGCCGAGGTGCTGATCGTGGACCCCAACCGGGGCAACCGCTCGGCCTTCAACAAACGCATGGCCGACGCCGGCTTCACGCTGGAAGAAATCGACCTCAGCGGTCGTGACGCCCAGGGCACGCCGTACAAGGGCCGCATGCTGCGCTACCAGCGCGGACACGCCTGAGCCCAGACTTCAAGCGGCCGCGACCTCGGTGGACTGCCGCACGGCCTGCTCCACCACCTCACGGGTCAGGGGCGGCGCAAAGGTTTCCATGAAACCGTAGGCGTAGCCGCGCAGGTAGGCACCACGGCGGAAAGCCAGTCGCGTCAGGTTGATCGCGAACAGGTGTCCGGCATCGATCGCCCGCAGGTTGCGGTCGCGATCCGGATCGAAGGCGATCGAGGCCACCACGCCCACACCCATGCCCAGTTCCACATAGGTCTTGATCACGTCGGCGTCCATGGCCGACAGCACGATGCTGGGCTTGAGCGCCGCTTTGGCGAAGGCCTCGTCGATGTGCGAGCGCCCCGTGAACCCTTCGTCATAAGTCACCATCGGGAAGCGGGCCAGGCGCGCCAGGGTCAGCGGCTCGCCGTCGAGCAGCGGGTGGTCGGGCGGCACCACCACGCTGTGCGTCCAGCTGTAGCAGGGCAAGGTCACCAGCTGTTCGTACTGGTCCAGCGCCTCGGTGGCGATGCCGATGTCGGCCTCGCCGTTGAGCAGCATCTGGGCAATCTGACGCGGTGAGCCCTGGTGCAGGCTCAAGGTGACCTGCGGATAGAGCTGCCGAAAATCCTTCACCGCCCCTGGCAAGGCATAGCGTGCCTGCGAGTGCGTGGCGGCCAGCGAGAGTGGGCCCACATCGTGCGACGCACAGTCGCGTGCCGCCTGGCGCAGGTTCTCCGCCTCACACAGCAGGCGCTCCACCGTGGGCAGCAGCTGTTGGCCGGGCGGGGTCATGCCCGTCAGGCGCTTGCCCACACGCAGAAACAGCTCCACACCCAGCTCGTCTTCGAGCTCGCGAATCTGCCGGCTCACGCCTGGCTGTGAGGTGTGCAAAGCGGCGGCCACCTCGGTAAGGTTGAAGCCGCGGCGCACCGCCTCCCGGACCGAGCGCAGTTGCTGGAAGTTCATGCGCCCCCCGCAGACGCAGGCGCAGGCGCTTCAAAGTGGCGCACACGCCGGGCCTTGAGGTGGGCCACCTGGCCGACGGTCAAGACCCCGGCATCGCGCAAGGCCGCGTACTCGTCACGCGACAGCTCGACCTCGATCTCGCCCTTGCCATCACCACGCTCGAAGGCCAGGCGGGTGTTGGGGCCCACGGTCAGCACATCGATCAGTGTGGCGGCCACGCTGCCCTCGGCGGGCTGCGCCAGCACCTGCACCTCATGTGGACGCACATAGCTCACCGATTGAGCCTGATCGCCACTGGCGCCCACCGCACCCTGAGCATGGTCGCGGCCATGGAACAGGTTGACGTCGCCCAGGAACTTGAGCACGAAGGGCGTGGCCGGATGGTCGTACACCTCGTCAGGTGCGCCCACCTGTTCGATGCGACCCTGGTTCATCACCACGATGCGGTCGGCCACTTCCATGGCCTCTTCCTGGTCGTGCGTCACGAAGACGCTGGTGATGTGCATTTCGTCGTGAAGGCGGCGCAACCAGCGACGCAGCTCCTTGCGCACCTTGGCATCCAAGGCGCCAAAGGGCTCATCAAGCAGCAGCACCTGGGGCTCCACCGCCAGGGCGCGGGCCAAGGCAATGCGCTGACGCTGACCACCGGACAACTGGTGCGGATAGCGGTCGGCGATCCAGTCCAGCTGCACCAGCTTGAGCAGCTCGGTGACCTTCTTCTTGATCTCGGCTTCGGGCGGGCGGGTCGCCTTGGGGCGCACGCGCAGGCCAAAGGCCACGTTCTCGAAAATGGTCATGTGGCCGAACAGCGCGTAATGCTGGAACACAAAGCCCACATTGCGCTCGCGCACCGCCACGTGGGTGGTGTCTTCACCGTTGAACAGCACGGTGCCGCTGTCGGGCGTTTCCAGCCCGGCGATGATGCGCAGCAAGGAGGTCTTGCCCGAACCTGAGGGGCCCAGCAAGGCCACCAGCTCACCTGATGGGATGTTCAGGTTCAGGTTGTCGCACACCACGGTCTGGCCGAAACGCTTGGCCAGGTTCTTGACTTCAATGCTCATGCTGCCGCTCCGGCTTGCTGGGCCAGGGCCATCTGCTGATGGACCCGACGTTCAACGATGTATTTGAGGACCAGGGTGACCAGCGCCAGGCTGGCCAGCAGGGACGCGACGGCGAACGACGCGGCGAACTGGTACTCGTTGTAAAGGATCTCGATGTGCAGGGGCATGGTGTTGGTTTCGCCCCGGATGTGACCCGACACCACCGACACGGCGCCGAACTCGCCCATGGCCCGCGCGTTGCACAGGATCACGCCATACAGCAGGCCCCACTTCACATTGGGCAGGGTCACCTTCCAGAACGTCTGCCAGCCCGAAGCACCCAGCACCCGGGCGGCCTCTTCCTGCTCCTGCCCTTGCGCCTGCATCAGCGGGATCAGCTCACGCGCCACAAAGGGGAAGGTCACGAAGATGGTGGCCAGCACGATGCCCGGCACCGCAAAGATCACCTTCAGGTCGTGTTCCATCAGCCATTCGCCGAACCAGCCTTGCAGGCCGAACACCAGCACATAGATCAGACCGGCGATCACAGGTGAGACCGAGAACGGCAGGTCGATCAAGGTCAGCAACACGCTCTTGCCGCGGAAGTCGAACTTGGCAATGGCCCACGCCGCCGACACACCGAACACCAGGTTCAGCGGCACCGAGATGGCCGCCGCGATCAGGGTCAGCCACATGGCCGAGACCGCATCGGCTTCGGTGATGGCGGCCACATAGACCTCCCAGCCCTTCTTGAAGGCCTCGAAGAACACCGACACCAGCGGCACGAACAGGAACAGGGACAAAAACACCAGCGCCACGCCAATCAGCACGCGACGCACCCACACCGGCTCGGTGGTGGCGCGCGCCACGTTGGGCGGGGCAACGCTTTGCACCGGCGCAGGATGGGCCACAGAAACAGCACTCATGATCCAGGCACCTCTTTACTTGCCCTGACGCTTGCGCGTCCAGGCCTGCAAGCCATTGATGGCCAGCAGCATGATGAAGGACATCACCAGCATCACCACGGCAATCGAGGTCGCCCCGGCGTAGTCGTATTGCTCCAGCTTGGTGATGATCAGCAGCGGCGTGATCTCGGACACCATGGGCATGTTGCCGGCGATGAAGATGATCGAGCCGTACTCACCCAGCGCCCGCGCAAAGGCCAGCGCAAAACCCGTCAGCAGCGCCGGCATCAGGATGGGCAGGATCACCTTGGTGAAGCTCTGCCAGCGGCTGGCACCCAGGGTCGCCGCGGCCTCTTCCAGCTCGGACGCCAGGTCTTCCAGCACGGGCTGCACGGTGCGCACCACGAACGGCAGGCCGATGAAGGTCATCGCCACGAACACGCCCACCGGCGTGAACGACACCTTGATGCCCAGTGGCTCCAGGTACTGGCCAATCCAGCCATTGGCCGAATACAAGCCGGTCAGCGTGATACCGGCCACCGCGGTCGGCAAGGCAAAGGGCAGGTCCACCAGCGCATCAACGATGCGGCGACCAAAGAAGTCATAGCGCACCAGCACCCAGGCCACCAGCAGGCCGAACACGCCATTGATGATGGCCGCGAGCAGGGACGCGCCAAAGGTCAGCTTGTACGAGGCCACCACGCGCGGCGAGGTGACCACTTCCATGAACTGATCCCAGGTGAGCTCGGTGCTGCGCAGGAAGGTGGCGCTCAAGGGAATGAGCACGATCAGGCACAGGTAGGTGAGCGTGAGCCCCAGGGCCAGATCGAAGCCGGGCAGCACGGTGTGCCGTCGCAGCAGGGTTTTGGACAAAATCATGACAACTCGCTTGAAGAACGACGCAGCGTCTTACTGGTTGCGACGGCCACTGAGGGTGATCTGGTCGTAGATGCCGCCGTCCTTGAAGTGATCGTTCTGGGCCTTGCGCCAGCTGCCGAACACCTCGTCCACCGTGAAGGTGGTCACGGGCAGGAAGGCCGACTTGTACTGAGCCAGCACCTTGTCCGAGCGCGGACGCAGGTGGAACTTCGCGGCAATCTGCTGGCCTTCGTCCGACCACAGGTACTTCAGATAGGCCTCGGCCTGCTTGCGGGTGCCCTTCCTGTCGACCACCTTGTCGACCACGCTGACCGGGTTCTCGGCCAGGATGGTGATCTTGGGATAGACCACCTGGTAATCGCCCTTGAACTCGTTCTGGATCAACGGCACCTCGCTCTCGAAGGTGACCAGGGCATCGCCCATGTTGCGCTGGGCAAACGTCGTGGTGGCGGCACGGCCACCGCCATCGAACACGGGCACGTTCGCGAAAATCTTGGTCACCAGGGCACGAGCCTGCTCAGGCTTGCCACCGGTCTTGATCACCGAACCCCAGGCTGCCAGGTAGGTGTAGCGGCCGTTGCCCGCCGTCTTGGGGTTGGGGATGACCACGGACACGCCCGGCTTGGCCAGATCGGCCCAGTCCTTGATGCCCTTGGGGTTGCCCTTGCGCACCAGGATCACGGTGACGGACGTGGTGGGGGCGCTGTTGTGCGGGAAGCGCTTGGCCCAGTCCACGGGCACCAGGGCGCCACGATCGGCCAGGATGTCGATGTCGCTGGCCTGGTTCATGGTGATGACATCGGCCGCCAGGCCGGCAATGACGCTGCCCGCCTGCTTGCTGGAGCCCCCGTGCGACTGGTTGATGCTCACCGTTTCGCCCGTGGTCTGTTTCCAGTGCTTGGCAAAGGCGACGTTGTAGGCCTTGTAGAACTCGCGGCTGACGTCGTAGCTGACGTTCAGCAGGTTGGTGTCGGCCTGCGCACCGGCGCTCAGGCCCGAGGCGATCACCGCCACCGCGGTCAGACGAAGCAAGGAGGTCTTCAAGGAAAACAGCATGACAAAGCCCTTTCTGGATGCAATGAAGGCATGTTAGGGACGCGGCATCATTCGACAAACAACTGATTTCTTACTTGCTTATGCAGTAAACGAAAAAGGGCTGCCTCGGTGTGAAGCAGCCCTGAAGATGCGGCGGCGCGAGATCCCCTCCCGGCGCCGGCACCACCCCACTGGATGTTGATGCGTGTGCCTGAGCCTTACTTCTTGACGTAGATCTGATCGAAGACGCCACCGTCGCCGAAGTGCTCCTTTTGCACCTTGGTCCAACCACCCAGTTCGTCGATCTTGAACAGCTTGACCTTGGGATACTGCGCGGCGTACTTGGCCGCCACCTTCGGATCGGTCGGGCGGTAGTAGTTCTGGGCGGCGATGTCCTGACCCTGAGGCGAGTACAGGTATTCCAGGTAAGCCTGAGCCACGACACGGGTGCCCTTCTTGTCGACCACCTTGTCGACCACGGTCACCGGCGGCTCGGCCAGGATGCTCAGCGGCGGGGCGATGATGTCAAACTTGTCCGGACCCAGCTCCTTGATGGCCAGCAGGGCTTCGTTTTCCCAGGCCAGCAGCACGTCACCGATGCCACGCTCGACGAAGGTGGTGGTGGAGCCGCGGGCACCCGAGTCCAGCACCGGCACGTTGGCAAACAGCTTGCCCACAAAAGCCTTGGCCTTGGCTTCGGACTGGGTCTTCTTCAGCTCATGGCCATACGCGGCCAGGTAGTTCCAGCGGGCGCCACCCGAGGTCTTGGGGTTGGGCGTGATCACGGCCACGCCGGGCTTGGTCAGGTCGTCCCAGGTCTTGATGCCCTTGGGGTTGCCCTTGCGCACCAGGAACACGATGGTCGAGGTGTAGGGCGAGCTGTTGAGCTTCAGGCGCTTTTGCCAGTCGCTCTTGATCAGACCCTT